>NZ_JAAOQS010000074.1:0-48479 GCF_011603105.1 Rhodococcus sp. A14
CCCACCCCCTGAGCGCATCCCGAACCCTCGGCCGGACAACCGCCGGTCCACGACCGACATCGCCGGCGTGGCCGAGGCCCTCACCGGTGGGCGGCTGCTTCCCCGCCGCGGCGCCGAGAACGATCCCCGCGTCCAGTGACGGGCCACCCACGGCACCGACCACCCCGGCGGCCCACCACATCCGCGACCCGCACGGCCGCGGTGAGTGCCCGCAACCGGATCGGGCGGGTGAGCGTGGCCGGGGTCGTGACGGTGTCGGCGGGGGTGGTCTGCCTGGCGTTGGGTGCGGTGTCCGGCGCCGCGTTGGTGTTCGGGATCGGTGTGCTGACCGCGCCGGCGATGATCCTGATCGCGGTGACCACCGCCGGGTTCCTCGCCGCCGGTGCGGTATTGATCGCCCGCGCCCGCCCGCATCGAGCGGAGCGATCGGCGGCCGGTGAATGGTCCCCACCGCCGCTGTCCGACGACCACACCGATCAACGACGGAAGGCAATCCATGACCGACGTACCGGTCGAGTGCCCCGCGCGAGTGAACACCACCGAATGGATCAAGGCCCACCTCGAGCGGATGGGCCACGCCGACCCGGCCGGCGACACCCGGCACGAACCCGACCTGAGGACCCACCAGCCCGAATAGTCATTCGTCGGGAAATTCTCCGGTGATCACGAAGATGACGCGGCGACTGATCTCGACGGTGTGATCACAGAACCGTTCATAGAACCGGCCCAGCAGCGTGATGTTCACCGCGGACGCGGCCCCGTACAGCCAGTCGTCGCCCTTGGTGGCGGCGAACAGCCGGCGGAGCAGCTCGTCGGTCCGCTCGTCCGCCCAGATCAGGTCCAACGCGGCCGCCTCGTCTCGGGTCCGCAGGACCTCCCGGGCCGCCGCCGCCTGCGCCGCCGCCGCGACGCCCATGTCCGAGATGATGGCTCGTAGCTCGAAGGGAACGACCGGCTCGGGGTGGTGCAGCCGCGCCACCTCGGCGATGTGCGCCGCCAGGCTGCCCATCCGTCGCAGGTCCGCGATGTTGTGCATGCCGCCGATCAGGGCCCGCAGGTCCAGTGCCACCGGTTGCTGACGGGCAATCAGGGTGAGCGCGCGATGATCGAGTTCCCGACCCCGGGTGTCGATGTCCGCATTCAGTTCGGCGGCCCGGTCCGCCGCAGTGAGGTCAGTATCGAGCAGAGCGCGCGTGGCGCGATCGATCGCAACCTCCGTCAAGGCACACAGCTCGACGAGGTCATCTTTGATCTCCGCGAGTTCTTCGTCGAAGTGTTCCCGCATCGTCCCGGATTCCCTCTCCGATCGAAACTCCGCTGTCCGAGCACCGCTCGGCGGCACGCTGCCCGGGAATACCCCCTCCCGGGGAAAACAGTCCTTCTCGCGGGGGAATCCCGGCCGTGATGGTGGCCTGGTTGCCCGGGCGGGACAGGGCTTCTGACGTTTCCCCGGGGGCATGGCCGATCACCACGGCGGCTGAGCGGGGTCGACCGCCCGGATCAGTCGCGTTGCTCCCCGGGTACGGTGTCGGCGGCTTGGCCGGCCCGAACGGACTGGTCGTAGTGGTCGACGATCGACGCCTGTTTCATCGGACGGGGTCGATTCGGCACGCACGATGAACTCAGCGCGGCGCGCTTCGATCGCCACCCGGTGCTCCCAGTACGAATCCGATCGTCCGCGCGATACTCCTGGAACCCCCATCAGGGTCTCCTCTCCATCCGTACCCGGCCCGAGACTCTTCGGCCATGTTGTCGCGATGCTCGGTGTTGTCGCATCCGAACCATGAGCCCGGCCGCCCCATTCTTTCGTAATGGACGAGAATCCGCCGGGGGGAGCCGAAGTGCACTGCCCTGTCGGCAGAGCCACGCCCCTTGGCCGAAGCCGGATTGCGCGGGAAGTCGGGGTGTGCTGCCCCGCGAACATGGTGGCAGTCAGGCGGCCGCCGTGCCTCTTCCATGCGAGAATGACATCCGTGCCCGACCAGCCGAACAGCAGCGCACCCGGCCGATTCACGGTCGGCGCGAAGGTGTGGTTCCGGGACGGTGCCGGCGGCGACCACATCGCCCGGCTACCCGGCACGGTCGTTGAGGACTACGGCGACGAGGTCGCCGCCAACGCGCACCTGGGCCGCGACTGGGCGCCCGTCCGGCGGTGGGCCGTCGCGTTGGACGAGGGTCGGCTCGTCTTCAGCGACGGTCACGACCTCGAGGACCGGTGACCCGGACCGGACGATCAGGGTCGATCCGAGCCGGGAACGCCTACTCCGCGGCCGCCGCGGCGATCGACATTCGGGTGTCCGGGTACCAGCCCCGCAGCCAGCCTGGCCACCACCGGCGGCGCGCGATCACCTCGGCACCGGCCACCTCGGAACCGATCACCTCGGAACTGGCCTTCGGCGCCGCCTCGGGCTCGACGGCAACGACGGGCACCAGCCCCTGAAGTTTCTCTCGGGCGAGCCGCTCGACCAGAAGCGGAACGAAGTCCCGCACCTTCCCGGTCGCGAAGTGCTCGTGCGCCGAGCGCACCACCTGTTCGATGCCCTCCCGGGGCACGTCCGGGAACCGCGTACCGAGACGGTCGATGACTTGGTCTATGTGCAGCAACTCTTCATCGTGCGTCATGAGAAAATCCTCCGCCGAGCCACAGGCGGGGTCAACGAGTGGATCGAAGACCTCGACGATCCTCGTCGTGATCCTCCTCGCACACGTGCGCGAATCCACCGGAACGCCGGTACAGGGCAGCAACCGCGACCAGCAATGCATCGCACGGCCGTCTCATTTCCTTGGACATGGGACGGTGATCCAACCACCGCCGGAGCACTGCAAACGCCCAGGCCACGGCGTCTCATAAGTTAGTGCCACAATTGCGTGTCATAACATTTGTGCGGACATAACTTTCGGTACGCCCCAGGTATGGAATTGGGGTATGCGCGGGTGTCGACGAGCACGCAGGACCTCGCCCGGCAGATCGACGCGCTCACCAAGGCGGGGGTCGATCCGGCGAATATCTACGTGGACAAGAAGTCCGGGGCCACCACCGAGCATCCCGGGCTGTTGGCCTACGCCCGCACGGGCGATGTCATCGTGGTCCACACCCTCGACCGGCTCGGCCGCACCGTATGCGACACCCTGAACCTGATCCACGACCTGCACCAGCGGGGCATCGGCTTCCGAAACCTGGCCGACCCGATCCGGATCGACTCGACGAACCCGGACGATCCGATGGGACCGTGGTCCTATTGGCGCTGTTCGGGCAGATGGAACGCACCTATGCGGTCGAGCGGGCCTCACCGACGCCCAACTCGCCTACGCCACTCAGCTACGGAATGACGGTGCCACCATCGCCGAGATCACCGACAAGACCGGGCTGACCCCTCGACCCTGTACCGGCATCTCCCGACACGGCCGGCGGAGAAGGTCACCGCCGAACCCACGCCGACAGAGGGAAAGCCACCGCCATCAACGATTTCGGTGGCGGTGCCACCGGCTGCCGGACCGCTGGTTTGCCCGAGCTGCGGTCACGAACCCACCACTCGTCGGGACCTCGTCCCGCACCGCGCCGACCTGGCCACCGTCTGGCTGCATCTCGACGACCGCGGCAACCCACGCCAGGCGCACCACTGCGCTCGCTGCCAGCCGCACGAGCACGTGCTTTCCCTCTGCTGCCACCGCTGCGGCGACGGCCCGCTGGTCACCGGCACGCAGCCCGGCACTGACGATCCTCCGGCTTCGGTCCTGGCGTGGCTCGAACGGCAAGGATGGACAGCGGAGCCGGATCTTCTGTGCCCCAATCACTCCTGACGTCTTGGAATCACGGGCATCCCGTCTCAGCACTGCGTCGGCCCGCCCCCGCATCGCGATGTCGACTGAAGGAAACGCCAGGGAATTGAGACAGATCGCGGTGGCCATACCGTGAGACACAAGATGAACCCGCAGGTCGCAGCGTCTGACAATGTCATCGGCAGTGAGACCCACATCGATTCAGGGGACACCGCAGATGGCCGAAGTTGGGCACTCAGACCGAGACCGGGCAGTAATGTGCCCCGACGTCGGGGGGGTGACGTCGGGGCGGAGGGTTCCGAGAATCTAATGGGGGGAGGAATCCCGGAACTGCGCAAAGAATACCGCAAAGAATACCGCAAAGAATACACAGCGACACCGACATGAGATCGTGCGGCTACCGTCCCGCGGTCTGGGCGACTTGGGCGGGGTTCACAACCCGCCCCGCCTGGGGTTACGCGCCCCGGCACGGCGGAATCCGGACCGCGGCCTCGCACCGGCGGCCGAAAAAGTGCGAGGAACCCCTGTTCACGGCCGCCGCGGCCGGGCACCCGCAGACCTCCCACCCCACCAAGCACTGTTCCGGACCCAGGGTGTGACGGTTGGGACACCAGGTCGAGGTAAGACTCCGAGTACCGCATGCCGCAACCGATCTCCGCGCCATCGGTCAGCCAGGGTTGATCCCGTCGGCAGTCACTACGACGCGGACCGCACTGATCATTCCGCGCCCCTCCCCGCGACCGCGGATTTCTTCGGCGCACGGGTGTGTCCGCGGATTCCTTCGGGGCACGGATGTCAGACTCCCGACCGAGCGTGAAGCGCGGTCAACAGCCCACGGCGATTACCCGTGAGCGGATCGATCTGCGGGGGCGAATCGGTGAACTTGCGTTCCGATGCAGTCTCGGGTGCGTCGTCGGCGGTTGCCCTGAGGAACTTGTTCGGCAGCGCCAGCTTGGCGATGGTCCGCCACGACTTGAAGTACTGCACCGGCAGCGAACCCGTCGTGTAGGGCAGGTCGTACTTCTGGGCCAGCGCCTGCACCCGCACGGAGATCTCACGCAGGCGGTTGCTCGGCAGGTCCGGGAACAGATGATGTTCGATCTGGTAGCAGAGGTTGCCACTCATGAACTCCATGACCGGGCCGGCCTCGAAGTTCGCGCTACCGAGCATCTGCCGCAAGTACCACTGACCCCGCGTCTCGTTTTCGAGGTCCTTCGTTGTGAACTTCTCGGCGCCGTCAGGAAAATGACCGCAGAAGATCACGGCGTTCGTCCACACGTTGCGGATCATGTTCGCCGTCAGGTTCGCGGTGAAGGTCGTCAGGAACGCCGGACCGGTGAGCGCCGGGTAGACGACGTAGTCCTTGCGCACCTGGCGGCCGACCTTCTCGAGCACCTCGCGGCACCTGCGCTCGAACTCCTCACGAGCGACACCGCCCGTAACCACCTTGCCGAGCTCGAGGTGCTGGAGGGCAACGCCGTATTCGAAGAACAACTGCAGCAACAGGTTGTAGACCGGGTTGCCGACGCTCAGCGGCGTCCACTGCTGATCGCGAGTGACCCGCAGCATGCCGTAGCCCACGTCGTCATCCATGCCCAGCACATTCGTGTACTTGTGGTGAACGTAGTTGTGGGTCTGCTTCCAATGCTCCGACAGCCCGGCGATGTCCCATTCCCAGAACGACGAGTGGATCTCCGGATCGTTCATCCAATCCCACTGACCGTGCAACACGTTGTGACCGAGTTCCATGTTCTCGATGATCTTGGCGGTGCCGAGCATCGCCGCGCCAGCAACCCAGGCCGGCGGAAACAGGCTCGCGAACAACAGTGCACGCCCGCCGATTTCGAGTGACCGCTGCAGCCGGATGGCGTTTCTGATGTACCGGGCATCACTCTCCCCGCGCGAGGCTTCGATGTCTCGTCGGATCGTGTCGAAGTCGATCCCGAGAGCCTCGACATCGGCCTCGGTCAGGTGGGCGTACATCTTGACATCCGAAATCGCCATGAGGCGACGCTAGTGCAGGTTACGCAACCGTAGGTTACGCGCAGATGAGATGTGAGTTAGCTAGGACGGTATTCCTTCCTCCATGCGGGCGACACCTCACAGAACTAAGGATCGAAACCGCGCGTGTGCCGCCTCATGTGGCCGCGGCGGGCATCGGGCGCGTCCCGCTTTCGGATACCGGTGGCAGCGGTCAGTGGTCCGGTGGGCACCACTCACCGTCTCCGCGCTGGGGGTTCTCGCCTGCGTGACAGAAGGATCTCTCTTCGGAGTGGTGTCTACCTGCTGCTCGGCGTAGTGAGCACACTTGGGCTTCTCATCGGGCTGCACGAGGTCGCGGCATCCGCGGCCGACACCGACCATCTGGTCGCCACCGCGCCCGACGAGCCAAATAGCGCAACCTCGATCACAAGCGAGCAACTCTGCGAGGATCGCGGTCTCCGCTCGTCGGGTGCGAGCGCGGAACCCTCTCCCCGGGACCGAGGTCGTTGAGCAACCCGTAGATCGATATCAACCCGCGCGGGTGCACGGCCTGACCGGCTGCTTCTGATCCGGGTCGCGGTAGTGGCTCCACGGGTGAAGATCCGAGGACCAGGCTGGACAATGGCGTAACCGAAGGGTCCGAGACCACCGATTTCCAGCACCGGGCGCGCCGGTCGCGCAAGATGGTGGGGCCGGTCCGATGTGGGCCGTGGTCATCCCGACCACCCCTGATCCGCGGACGAAGGCCACCCGAGGGACCACACCATGACAGAACGAGACCCCTTCCCCGATCCAGCACCCGCCGGTGCGCCCAACCGTCCGACCCGGGCGGCACGGATCGAATACGGCGACACGGTACGGCGCCGAATCCCATTCGACGCCATGGCCGAACACGCACCGGCCCGCGACCGGGACCCGGTCGGCCTGCTCGAGTCTCAGGCGGCCACCCGGGTCCCCGACCTGGTCCCCATCCGGTACGGGCGGATGGTGCAGTCACCGTTCGCGTTCTACCGCGGCTCCGCCCTGGTGATGGCCGACGACCTCTCCCACGCCCCGGAAACCGGCCTGCACACCCAACTGTGCGGGGACGCCCACCTGAGCAACTTCGGACTGTTCGCCACACCCGAGCGCAAACTCGCCTTCGATGTCAACGACTTCGACGAAACCTATCCCGGCCCGTTCGAATGGGACGTCAAACGACTCGTCGCGAGCCTCGCCGTCGCCGGCCGCGCCAACGGGTTCAGCCGGAAACAGCGCAAACGGATCACCCGCGCCTGCGCGGCCGAATACCGCGAGACCATGACCTACCAGGCCGACCGCGGCGAGCTCGCGGCCTGGTACTCCCACATCGACGCCGCCACCGAGCTGGATCAGCTCCGCGACGTCCTGGACTCCTCGACCCGCAAACGCGTCCGCAAGACGATCGACAAATCCCGCGGCCGCGACAGCCTGCAAGCACTGTCCAAGCTGACCACCCTGGTGGACGGGCAGCCGCGGATCGTGAGCACGCCCCCGCTGATCGTGCCGATCGAGGAGGTCTTCACCGGCACCGAAGCCGAACAACTCGACCGGGAGCTGATCCGGCGAATGCGCGACTACCGCGACACCCTGCAACCCGCCCGCCGTCTCCTGTTCGATCGATTCGAGTACGTCCAAACGGCACGGAAAGTCGTCGGGGTGGGCAGCGTCGGCACCCGGGCCTGGATCGTCCTGCTCCGCGGCCCCGGCGGCGACCCCCTGTTCCTGCAGGCCAAGGAGGCAGGGCCGTCGGTCCTCGAAAAGTACGTCGACGGCCCGGCATTCACGAATCACGGCGAACGCGTCGTGTCCGGGCAACGCCTGATGCAGGCCGCCAGCGACATCCTTCTCGGCTGGCAGCAGGGACCCGACGCCGACGGCGCGGTACGGGACTACTACATCCGCCAGCTGCGCGACGGCAAGGGCTCGGCCGTCATCGAGACCATGAATGCCGACGCCATGGCGATGTACGGGCGGTTGTGTGCCCGGGTGCTCGCGTATGCGCATGCCCGCGCCGGTGACCGGTTCGCCATCGCCGGGTACCTCGGTTCGGACGACGACTTCGACAAGGCACTGACCGGATTCGCCGAGACCTACGCCGACCAGAACGAACGCGACCACGCCGCGTTGCGGAAGGAGATCGACGACGGCTGGATCACCGCACACCCGGGAACATGACGATGAGCGACAACCGATCCACCGCCCCCGACACCACGACCGGAACCCGCCGCTGGTGGGCGCGGGCGGCGTTCGCACTGGCGATCCTCGCGGTGGCGGTGCCGCTGGTGTCCGCCGGCCTGCTCAGCACCATCGGGAGCCTCCTCGTCGGAGTCGGCGGCGTCGCCGTCATGGTCGCCGCCCTGTACTGGTTCCTCGCCAGTCGCGGTGTCCTGCGCTGGATCTCGCTGACGATCGCGATACTGTCACCGATCGTCGTCCTCGTCCTCTTCATCCGCGCCCACCTGCTCGCCGAGGTCGTCGCCTCCGTTGTCCTCGCGCTCCTCACGGTGCCCTGCGCCCGCGCCGCCCTGCGCGGACGAACCTCGGACACCGCCGTCCGCGAGGCGCCCGCCCCACCGGTACGGCATCCGGTGCTGATCATGAACCCACACTCCGGCGGCGGCAAGGTCGCAAAATTCGACCTGCAACGCAAGGCCGAGGAACTCGGCGCCGAGGTGGTCCTGCTCGAAGGACCCGGCACCGTCGACGTCACCGACCTGGCCCGGCAGGCGGTCGTCCGCGGCGCCGACCTGCTCGGCGTGGCCGGCGGCGACGGGACCCAAGCCCTCGTCGCGGGGGTCGCAGCAGAAAACGACCTGCCGTTCCTGGTGATCAGCGCCGGCACCCGCAACCACTTCGCGATGGACCTCGGCCTCGACCGCGCCGATCCCAGCCGGTGTCTCGACGCCCTGCGCGACGGCGTCGAGCTCGCCGTCGACCTCGGCCGGATCAACGGCCGCCCGTTCGTCAACAACGCCTCCTTCGGGGTCTACGCCGAGGTGGTCCGCAGCCCCGCCTACCGCGACGACAAGACCGGAACCGTGCTCCAGATGCTCCCGGACCTGCTCGCCGGACAATCCGGTGCCCCACTCATCGCCGAAATCGGGAACGTCACCGTAAGGAACCCGCAAGCGGTGCTGGTGAGCAACAACCCCTACGGCACCAGCGATCTCGCCGGCCTGAACCGTCGAGATCGACTCGACCGCGGCGTCCTCGGCGTCGTGACCGTCTCGGTCGCGAGCGCCCACCAGGCGGTCGGGCTGCTGCGCCGCGCGAACGTCCGGGGCCTGACCCAGCACACGACCACCGAGGTGATCGTCGACGCCGACACACGTCAGACCCCGGTCGGCGTCGACGGCGAATCGCTGCTGCTGACCACCCCGGTGCGGTGCACGATCGAGCCCGGCGCCCTCCGCGTCCGGGTACCCCGCGACCGCCCCGGGGTCCGTCCCGCCGCACCCACCGTCGACTGGGTCCGGCTCCGCGAACTGGCATGGCACCGTCAGGCCGCGTCACCACGCACTTGAGACGCAGCAGTACCCGGCCGCACAATTCAAGCGCCAAATACGCTGCCAGAAAGGCATTTCAGAATCCACGCCTGTGACGGGTCCCGACTCGGCGATCCCGCGGTCATCTCCCGCTTCGAAGTTTGGCCAGGCTCACTCCTCTTGTCCCGACTGCAGCAGTCTTACGGCCGATTCGAAGATCAACCGAGTGTGCAAATCGAACAGCTTGATCAAGTCCACTGAATCCCCTCCGACTTCCTTGGCGATGAACAAGCCATCGGCGCCGGCGATGGCATAGGTGGTGAGCAGACGCACGTTCTCCTCATCGAGTCCAGGAGCGACGTCGCGCACAATCTGCGCGAAATGGTGGAACGCGTTGTCGCGGACCTGAAGAAACATCTCGCGTGCCCGCGGTTCGACCGGACGGTGCTCGAGGGCCAGCATCAGCCCCAGGCGCAGGAAATCAGGCGCATCCAGCAGCGCCTTGGCCACCTGCGTCCCCAGCTCGAACGCCAGCGTCCGGGCGGCCTCCCCGCCGGGCAGCTCGAGTGCGGCGAGCCACCGCTGGTAGCTGCGCTCGATCACCGCGGCGATCAGGTCGTCCTTGTCGGTGAAGTGCCAGTAGACCGACGTCGGCGGCAGGCCGCTCTTCTTGCTGACCAGTGAGATGGTGGTGCCGTCGTAGCCGCGCTCGGTGGCCACCTCGGTGGCCACCTCGAGGATTCGCTCGCGCGACTGCTCGCCGTTGGTGCGGGTGCGCCGCGGCGCACGGGCCGTGGGCTTCGAATCCCCAGCGGGGGTGGGCGTTGTCACGCTGCCTCCTTGTCGGGTGTTGACGATCACACAAACCAAGCTTACTGTATGGAGCGCTACATTAACAAATCAGGACGAAGGAGTCGATCGTGACCGATCAGATGACTTACGACGTGGCGATCGTCGGCTACGGCCCGGTCGGCGTCACCGCCGCGAACCTGCTGGGCCAAATGGGCCTGAAGGTCCTCGTGGTCGAACGCGATCCCGACATCTATGCGCGCGCCAGGGCAATCTCCACCGACGAGGAAGTGATGCGTATCTGGCAGCAGATCGGGCTGGCCGACCGCCTCAACGCCGATATGCAGCCCGGCTGTGGTGCGAACTTCGTCGACTCCAAGGGTGTGCCGTTCGTGCAGCTGCTGCCGGTATCCCGGGGTAACGGGCACCCGCCGCAGCAGTTCCTCTACCAGCCCGCGCTGGAGCAGGTGCTGCGCGCCGGGGTGGACCGGTTCCCCAACGTGTCGGTCCTGCTCGAACACGAGTGCCTGCGAGTCATCCAGCGCGCCGACTCCGTCGAGTTGATGCTCGCGGATCTCACCGTCGACGAATTCCGGAGAATCCGGGCCTCCTATGTAATCGCCGCCGACGGCGGCTCGAGCTCGATCCGCGGTCAGCTGGGCATCGGATTCGGTGGGCGGACCTACGCCGAGCGCTGGATCGTCATCGACACCAAAGTCCTCGAGGAATGGCCGGGCCATGACCGGCTCCGGTTCCGCTGCAACCCCGAACGGCCCACCGTCGACTGCCCCACTCCGCTGGGTCACCACCGTTGGGAATTCCCGGTGCGCGACGACGAGGACGAGCGCGACCTGCTCAACGAGGGCGCGATCTGGAAGGTGCTGCGCGGGCAAGGAATAACCGAGGAGAACGTCAAGATCCTCGGCTTCGCCTGCTACAGCCACCACGTCCGGTTCGCCGACCGGTGGCGGGTGGGCCGGGTCTTCCTGGCCGGCGACGCCGCCCATGCGATGCCGCCGTGGATCGGCCAGGGCATGTGCGCCGGCGTGCGCGACGTGGCGAACCTGTGCTGGAAGCTCGGCGCGGTGCTGTCCGGATCGCTGCCCGAATCCGTGCTCGACACCTACCAGGCCGAGCGGCTACCGCACGTACAAGAGGTGACCAACCGCGCGGTCAAGACCGGCAAGCTGATCATTCAGCACAACCCTTGGCGCGCGGCGGCACGCAACCACATCTTCCGCACCGCGAGCAAAGCACCCTTCTTCCTCACCTGGCTGCGCGACCATCGATGGATCCCCGATGCCCGCTACCGCGACGGTCTCGTCGCCGACAACGGCAACGGCGCCGCCGGTTGGCTGATTCCTCAGCCCCGGGTGATCGACGAGAAGGGCGACCCGGTGCGCCTCGATGACGTCGTCGGCGGCCGCTGGACGGTGCTGCACACCGGCCCGGCAACGGACTTCCGGGCCTGGCGAACCGCTGGCGTCCCCACCCTGCAAGTCACTCCATCGCACAGTGTTCCGAGCGCCGACTGCATCGTCGACCGCGACGGATCGCTGACTCGTTGGCTGAAGAGGAAGGGCGCCTCCGTGGTGGTCGTGCGGCCCGACGGGTTCGTCTACGCCGGCGCAGAACAGGATCAGCCGCTGCCGCCACCCCCGGCCGGATTCGCGGCGTAAAGGAGAAGCAATGACCACCGACACCCTGAACGAACGCGTCCTACGCGTCAACGGAAAAGACATCTTCGTCGCCGACACCGGCACTGGTCCGCCCGTGGTGCTGCTGCACGGCGGCGGGCCCGGCGCATCGGGCGTATCGAATTACTCGCGCAACATCGAACCCTTGGCCCAGCACTTCCGGGTCCTCGTGCCCGATATGCCCGGTTACGGCCGCTCGGCCAAGGGCGTCGACGGCAGCGATCCGTTCGGATACCTCGCCGATCACATCCGGGGAATGCTCGACGTCCTCGGCATCGACCGGGCGCACCTGGTGGGCAACTCCTACGGCGGAGCATGCGCGCTGCGCCTGGCCCTGGATACCCCGCATCGGGTCGACAAGCTCGTGCTGATGGGCCCCGGCGGCGTCGGAACAACCCGCGGACTCCCCACGGCCGGCCTCAAAAGCCTGCTCGGCTATTACGGCGGCGACGGGCCGAGCCTGGACAAGCTGCGCACGTTCATTCACACGTATCTCGTCTACGACGGCGATGCCGTGCCGGACTCGCTCATCCAAACCCGGTACGAGTCCTCGATCGACCCCGAGGTCGTCGCCAACCCGCCCCTGCAACGCCCGTCGAGTCCGCGCACGCTGTGGCGGATGGACTTCACCCGGGACCCACGGCTAGCCAGGCTGGCGACGCCGACGCTGGTGATGTGGGGGCGAGATGACAAGGTCAACAAGCCACGCGGCGCAGCGATGCTGGGGCGACGGATGCCCAACGCCGACGTCCTGCTGACCGCCAATACCGGCCACTGGGTCCAGTGGGAACGGGCGGACTTCTTCAACGCCGTCACCACCGCATTCCTGAAAGGCTGATATCGAATGTCCACCACCATCACCCCCTCGGTGTTCGGCAACGTCCACCTGGGTTATGTCGTCGTCGAAACCGACAAGTTCGGCGACTGGAAACGCTTCGGTCGCGAGGCAATCGGGATGCACCTCGACGACATGACACCCGACATGGTGCGATTCCGCCTGGACGCCAACGAATGCCGCGTGCTGCTGCGGCGCGGGCCGGCCGAAGACGTCGTCACAGTGGGTTGGCACCTCGACGACGATGCCACCTTCGACGAGATCTCGCGGCGCGTCGTCGACCACGGGGTGCCTGCCGTCGAGGGCACGGACGAGGAAGCCGAGCTACGCGGCGTCGAACGGTTCCTGAGATTCCCCGGACCCAACGGCTTGACCCAGGAGACCTACACCACCGCCCGCACCTCACCTCTGCCACTGGACATCCCCGGCAGCGGATTCGTCACCGGCGCAGGCGGACTCGGTCACGTGGCGCTCACCACGAAGAAGCCGCAACTGGTGCGCGGGTACTACAACCACGTCTTCGATGCGCGACTGTCGGACTACATCGACGAGACGATCAACGGTATGAAGCTCAAGATCCGCTTCCTGCGGGTCAACGAACGTCACCACTCGGTGGCGATCGCGTCGGTGAACATCTTGCCGATCAACCCGATTCGCACCCGCATTCAGCACATCAACGTCCAGGCGGCCACCCTGGACGACATGGTGGCCTCGTATCAACGGGTCAACGAACTCGGCTTCGAGATGGCGCTGACGGTCGGTCAGCACACCAACGACAAGGAGCTGTCCTACTACGCGCGAACGCCATCGGGGTTCGAATGGGAGGTCGGATGGAACCCGATCATCGTCGACGAAGCCACCTGGAAACCCACCACCCACCAAGGGATCAGCATCTGGGGTCACACCCAGGAGGGACAGACCGTCATCGACAAACTCAGTCAATTCGAGGTGGCCGCACAATCCTTGCTTCATCGCGAAGACACCATAGCGGCGCTCAGCGCTCCCGGGATCGCCGACGACCAACTACCTCGACCTGAGAAACTGACGCGTGTCCGTGCTGGTGGACGGTGACGGCTTCGTCGGATCTTCGGGTTGCCGGTTGTGGCCCGTTGCCGAGGTAGACCCCGACACTGCACTGGACGTTGTCACTTTCGACTGTGGCATCGAACTCGACAGACTGATCGGTCCGTACGCCCGGGCGGGTTGGTCTCGGACTATCGGGGTTTCACGTACGACGACCGAGGCCTCGGGATCAAGCTGGCCCGCCTGCAAACCGAAGGGCAGCTGCTGCACCGCAAAGCGGCTCGCCTGCGCCGGCTCGCCGCGACCGCACCCCCCGAGGTCCGCGCCCAGCTGGAGGCGAAGATCGCCGTCCTCGACGGGCACCGCACCGCTGTCGGCGTCAAACGGGGAAAGATCAACCGGGAAATGGCGTTTCACTTCGGCCGTCAGGTTACCGACTTCGCTGCCGCGGCGGGCGCGACGGTGATCGCGGTGGAAGACCTCACCACCCTTGAAACCCGCGGGCACGGGCGCGTGAACAACAATCGGGCCGCGCAATCAGCCCGCCGCAAAGCCGTCGACGCTCTCACCCACATCGCCGCCGGCGTCGGTGTGACGGTGGTGTCCGTACCGGCACGCGGATCCTCGGCGTTGTGTCCGGGCTGCAACGAACCTCTCACCCGGCCGGGTGGTTACCATCGGGCCTGGTGTGCGCGGTGCAAAGTCGGCGGACATCGTGACCATGTCGCGGGCGTGAACCTGGCCAAGCGGGCATTGCTGGGACGCGGACAAGCCGTTCGCAAGCGCGGGGACAGTCCGCAGATCCGGGTGATCGAGCATGCGCCGGTGAACCGATGCCTCGACAAGAAGAGTCCCACTCCGAGCAGGCCGCGGCATCGCCGTGTCCGTCGCAGTGCTCCCGCCGCGACACCCCCGGTGGGGTGAACCAGACCAGGATTGTTCCTGCGCCACAAGCGTCGGTGTGGGACACGGTAAAGCCTGCAACACCGCAGCCCGTCACCACCCTGGACTGTTCACCGACCTGGGCGAGCTTCTCCCGGCCGAGCCGGGCCCGCCGCAGCCGGTCGATCGCGTTGTTGCGGGCCGCAGTGAGCAGCCACACCACGGGGTCGCTCGGAACGGTGTCGCCCCACTTGCGCAACGCGAGAGCACACGCATCCTGCAGCGCATCCTCGGCGAGTTCGAAGTCGCCGAGCACGTGGATCAGGGCTGCGAGCATCCGGGCCCGGTGCTCCCGGTACACCTGCTGCAGCCCCGGTTCGACATTCATTCGCCGCCGGCCGTCACATTCGCCGGACGGTGGTCCAGGCCCGGCACATCGACGATGGGCCGCACCTCGATCGACCCCAGCTCGGCCAACGGGCACAGGGCCGCGAGCTCCAGGGCTTCGTCCAGATTGCGGCAGTCGAGGACATAGGCGCCGCCGAGGTGTTCGTGCGTCTCGGCGAAGGGGCCGTCGGTGGTCAGCGTCCGACCGTCCCGAACACTGACGGTGGTGGCGGTGTGTTCCGGCTGCAGCGGGTGCCCGGAGACGAAGACGCCGCGGCGGCGGCACTCGTCGGCGAAGGCGTTCACCCGGGCCAACGCCTCGGCGAAACCCGGATCGCCCGGTTCGGGCGGTTCACAGTTGTAGATCAACAGCATGTACTGCACAGGTCGCTCCTCTCACCCGCAACAAGTCGGCTGTAGAGAATGACGAACGAGCCAACCCTATCTCGACTCTTCGGCCCGATCGGTTTCGATATCAGCACCGTCGGCCCGCCCAAGTCGATGTTCCAGCGCTCTATATCACCGGCCGGGAGGAGGGCCGGGGTGCGTCAGCGTCGCGGTCAAGCCCGCGAGGAGGATGTCGACTCCGCGTTCGAGTTCGGCGGCGCCGTCGTAGGACGCCAGGACCGGCGCCAGACCCCGGAGTAGAGGGAACTCGCCGATCGGCAGGCGGTGAAGGCCGAGGCGCAGAAGGTCGTCGGACTCGTCGGGACGCTCGACGACTTCCTGCAGCTCGTTGAGGACGTGGCCGTAGAGGAAGCCGAACAACGCCCGATAGACGTGCAAGGCATCGGCGTCGGTGAAACCCGCCTTGGTGAGCAGGGCCAGGATGTTCTCGAGGGGACGCAGGGTGCCGAGCGGCCTGAGCCCGAGCGGCGTCGACAGCGGCCGGGTCACCAGAAGCGGCACCACCTGAGGATGGGCGAGGGCCAACCGGCGGAACCCCCGCGCGACCTCCCGTAGCTGGGTGGCCCAGTCGCCGTCGTCGGTGTCGACCTCGAGTTCTTCGAAGACGAGCTCGGCGACCCCGTCGAGAAGTGCGGCCTTGTTCGGGGCGTGGCGGTACAGGGTCATCGGGTCGCGGCCGAGTGCCTTACCGAGGCGGCGCATGGACAGCCCGTCGATTCCGTCACGGTCGATGATCTCGAGCGCGCACTCGAGAATCCGCTCACGGGTGATCGGGCCACCGTCGGAGTGGATCGAACGACGCTCGGGCACCTTCGCCATCACGACACCTTCCCTCATTTCCAACTGTAGGCCTAAACCGTAGATATACAGTGTTGACATGAGGGTCGCGTCCGGCGTTGACTTGGTTATGAGCATCGGAAAGAAGCTTCGACACAAGGCTGAAACCACTGAAGGCGTCGCCAAGAAGACCGTCGGGAAGGCACTCGGAAACGAGCGCATGGAGGCCGAAGGACGCGCACAGGAAACCAAAGGCAAGCTCAAGCAATCCGGCGACCAGATCAAGCAGGCAGGGCAGAAGATCAAGAACATTTTCAAACACTGACCCGCACTGCACACTGCCCGACACTCAGCCCCGTCCCGGTATCAGGCCGTCATCATGATCATTCCCGGAAGCCACTACTACTGACGCACAGCCGATCCGGGGTGGTACCGGAAACTGGAGTCGATCATGGCGATATCCGACATCAAGGAATACGCACACCTCACCGACGCGGACGTCGAGGCGCTCAGTGCCGAACTCGACGCCATCAGGCGGGACGTCACCGATTCACTCGGCGAGCGAGACGCCACCTACATCCACCGAACGATCGCCTTCCAGCGCGGGCTGGATGCCGCTGCGCGGCTGGTGATCCACGCAAGCCGGGCGCGAGCCGGGTGGGTTCTCGGGACCACGGCTCTCGCTGTGGCCAAGAGCGTGGAGAACATGGAGATCGGGCACAACGTGTCCCACGGCCAGTGGGACTGGATGAACGACCCGGAAATCCACTCCAGCACCTGGGAATGGGACATGGCGGGTCTGTCGTCCCAGTGGCAGTACTCCCACAACTATCGCCACCACGTGTTCAGCAACGTGGTCGGGATGGACGACGACCTCGGATTCGGCGTCATCCGCATCACCCGCGACCAGCCGTGGAAGCCGGACAATCTGCTGCAACCGCTGCGGAACCTGTTGCTGGCGGCCACGTTCGAATGGGGAATAGCCCTGCACGGTCTGTATTCCGAGCAGGCGCGCGCCGGCACAGGCACCGAGAAATCTGCCCACACACGAGCCCTGCTCGGCAAAATCGTGCGGCAGACGGGCAAGGACTACGTGCTCTTTCCCGCCCTCAGCGGGCGGCGGTGGCGGCGGACGCTGAAGGCGAACCTCGCCGCCAACCTGCTGCGAAACCTGTGGGCCTACGTCGTGATCTTCTGCGGTCACTTCCCGGACGGCGCCGAGAAGTTCACACCCGCCGAACTGGAGAACGAGACCCGGGCGGAATGGTATCTACGCCAGATGCTCGGCACCGCAAACTTCCGAGCCGGCGCCGTGCTGGCATTCCTCAGCGGCAACCTCTGCTACCAGATCGAGCACCACCTGTTCCCCGACCTCCCCAGCAACCGCTACCCGGAAATCGCGACGCGGGTCCGCGCACTGTGTGAGAAGTACGATCTGCCCTACACCACCGGTTCGCTTGCCAAGCAATACCTTTTGACCCTGCGCACCATCCACAAGCTGGCGCTCCCGGACCGGTTTCTGTCCGCGACCGCCGATGATGCTCCCGAGACCGCGTCCGAACTGAAATTCCGCACAGCATCCACCACGCCCGCGGACGGAGGCACCGGACGGCGCGCGGGACTCCGAACCGCGCTGCGCGCGGACCAGCGTTGAGCCGATACGCGGCGAGCGCTGACGCCGCGGACATCCCTCAGTCATGAGCGGTATCGACCGAGTCGCGGCGGTCGAAGATACCGGCGGTCCTTCTCCGTCGTGCCGCCCCAGACGCCGAATTGTTCACCGGTGATCAGTGCGTGATTTCGGCACTCGGTCCGGACCGGGCAGGGCTCGCAGACATGCTTCGCGGCTCGTTCTCGACGAATGCGTGCGCCCTGCCCTTCGCCCTCGCACGGAAAGAAGAGCGCGGTGTCCATGGACCGGCATCGCGCGTGCATCCGCCAATCCCAGTCCGGCACGGAGAGTGCGACCGGCTGGAGTTCGAAGCTGTGCTGAGACATCCTGCTCGCCTCTCTCGTGGGAAACGGTGTTCGCTCGACGCGCGGTCGTGGTGGCCGATGGGGCACGGGCACTTTCCGGCCATTCACTCTGTGAAGGGACTGTAAATACGGCCATTAAGTCCATCGGCCCTTCCGATCGCGCTCTGAGCCTTTGAACAGCATAGATAGGAACTATCCGGACCAAATGGTGGCACCGGATGCGGGCGAATGTCAACGCCCACCCTTGACGAATGCGTACATATTCGAGAATATGGCCGTACAAATTATCGGGTCTCCGCGGCCCCTCGCACCGATTCGGGAGAAGTGCAATGAGCTACAGGCTGAACGAGGAAGAGTCCTTCCTGGTCAAGACGGTCCGCGAGTTCGTCGACCGTGAGGTCAAGCCGTCGGTACAGGAGGTCGAGCACGCCAACGAGTACCCCGAGAAGTGGATCGAGCAGATGAAGCAGATCGGGATCTACGGTCTGGCGGTCCCGGAGGAGTACGGCGGATCACCGGTGACGATGCCGTGCTACGCGCAGGTCACCGAGGAACTGGCCCGTGGCTGGATGAGCCTGGCCGGTGCGATGGGCGGGCACACCGTCGTCGCGAAGCTGCTGTCGCTGTACGGCACCGAGGAGCAGAAGCAGCAGTACCTGCCGAAGATGGCGACCGGCGAGATCCGGGCCACCATGGCGCTGACCGAGCCCGGCGGCGGTTCGGATCTGCAGGCCATGTCCACCAACGCCAAGACCGACGGCGAAGACCTCGTCATCAACGGATCGAAGACGTGGATCTCCAACGCCCGCCGATCCGGCCTGATCGCGCTGCTCTGCAAGACGGACCCGAGCGCGACCCCCAAGCACAAGGGCATCTCGATCGTCCTGGTCGAACACGGTCCCGGTCTGACGGTGTCCCGAGATCTACCGAAGCTCGGCTACAAGGGCGTCGAGACGTGTGAGCTGTCGTTCGACGGTTACCGCACCCCCGCCACGGCGATCCTCGGCGGCACCCCGGGCAAGGGGTTCGCGCAGATGATGAAGGGCCTCGAGACCGGACGCATCCAGGTGGCCTGCCGGGCGCTGGGCGTGGCCACGGCGGCGCTCGAGGACTCGCTCGCCTACGCGCAGCAGCGGGAGAGCTTCGGCAAGCCGATCTGGAAGCACCAGTCGATCGGCAACTACCTGGCCGACATGGCAACCAAGCTGACGGCGGCACGACAGCTGACCTGGCATGCCGCCGAGCAGTACGACAGCGGCGACCGGTGCGACATGGAGGCCGGCATGGCCAAGCTGTACGCGTCCGAGGTGGCGATGGACATCGCCCTCAACGCGGTGCGCATCCACGGCGGCTACGGCTATTCCACCGAGTACGACGTCGAGCGGTACTTCCGGGACGCCCCGTTGATGATCGTCGGCGAGGGCACCAACGAGATCCAGCGCAACGTCATCGCCGGCCAACTGGTGGCACGCGGAGGGCTCTGATCCGCGCGCGACTAGTTGTCCGGCTTCCAGCGGGCGGACGGCCACTCACCGCGCTCGACGGCGTCACGCATCTGGCGGACGAGCAGATCGGCCACCGCGTGGATGGCAGGCGGGATCCGCGGGGCGCTCGGTAACGCGAGCGCGACGGTGCGCTCGACCGCCGGGGAATGGAGCGGCGCCGCACTGAGCAGACCGCTGACGACATCACCGGCAACGGCGATGCCCGGCAGGATCGTCCAGCCGTGACCAGCTCGCACGAGCCGCTTCTGGATGCTCACTTCGTTGGTCTCGACGACGATGTTCAGGACGATGTCCAGTCTCGCGCACGCCTCCGCTACCAATGTCCGAATTCCGTGGGGCGCACTGGGCATCACGACCGGGTGGCTCGCGACTTCGTCGAGGGTGACCGGTCGGCCGGTGTCGAGACCGCCGTCGGGCGGTGCAACCGCCCAGAGGTTTTCGGCGAGCAATGCTCGCACGTTGAGCGACGACGTGGATTTCAGGTTGTAGAGCAGGCCGAGGTCGATGTCACCGGCATCGAGCCACTGCCGCACGTGTCCGGCGTAGCCGGACACTATTCGCAGCCGGACGGCGGGATGCTCCTGCAATACGGCCGCGACGAGTCGTTCGGCGAGCAGTTCGGAGGTGGAGGACAGAAGTCCGACCGTCACGATCCCTTGCAGCACCCCCGGATTCGGTCGGATCTCGGCCCGCGCACGCTCGAGTTCGGACAGCACCCTCCGGGCGCGCTCGAGCATGAGCCGGCCGGACTCCGTCAATTCCATTCCCGCACGGCTACGTTCGAACAGCGGGACACCCAGTTCCTGTTCGAGCGTGTGAATTTGGCGTGTCACCGCCGGCTGAACCAAGTGGAGTAGTTCGGCTGCGCGGGTCACGCTCCCGGCGTCCGCCACCGCAACGAGTGCAGTCAACTGCTTGACGTCCACCGGACGACCCACCTTCCCGAGCTACCCGCCGGCCCGCACCATCAGCAGGCGATATGTAGGAGCGAGATCGATCACAACAGAGAATACCAATTTCTCAACCCTGGACGGTGGTGATCGGTGTCCCCTTCGAGGCCGAGTGCTGCGCGCGGTCGGTCGGTCCCGGGGCTGCCGTCGTGGCGATGAGGTTGACGTCCTTGGTCTCACGCATGAACACGTAGGTGATCAGTGAGATGGCCGCGCAGATCGAGACGTAGACGAAGAACCAACTCTCCCGGCCCGCGTCGCGGAATGCCAGAGCGATGTATGGGGCAGTGCCCCCGAACACGGCGGTGGCGATGCTGTACGGGATGGCAACACCGACCGTTCGTACTCCGGTGGGGAACAGTTCGGCCTTGACCACCGCGTTGACCGACGAGTACCCCACCACGAACACCAGGCCGAGGACGGTGAGCACCAGGCAGGTGAGCCACGTGGGATTGTTCTGCATTCCCTGCAGGATCGGATACGTTCCGATCGTGGTGCCGATGCCGAAGAAGATGAGGACGGGCCGCCGGCCGATGCGGTCGGAGACGTAACCACCGATCGGCAAGAGGACCAGGAAGACGACCAGTCCGATGAAGCTGATCGTCGAGGCCTGCGACTTCCCGAGGCCGACGCTGTTCACGAAGTAGCTGGTCAGGTAGGTGGTGTAGGTGTAGTAGGCGACGGTGCCACCGAGGGTCAGGGTGAAGACGACGACGGCGGCGCGCCGGTTGCGCCATACCTCGGCCAGTGTTCCCCGGCGATCTTCGGTATCGACGGTTTCGGCAACCGAGTAGGCCGTCGTCTCGTGCATTCCGCGCCGCAGGTAGAAGACCGCGACGGCGCCGACGGCACCCATCGCGAACGGCACTCTCCAACCCCACGACGTCAGCTGTTCGTCGGACAAGCAGAACTGCAAGACGATGAGGACCAGCAGGCCGGCGAGCTGACCCAGGGTGACGGAGATGTATTGGAAACTCGCCCCCAGACCCCGCCAGCCCTTCTTGGATACCTCGGTCAGATACGCTGCCGACGCGGCATACTCGCCACCGACCGACAGTCCCTGCAGGATGCGCGCGGTGACCAACAGGCAAGCTCCCAGATTGCCGGCCGTCGCGTAGTTCGGCGCGAGAGCGATCATCAAGGCGCTCGCAGACATCATTCCGACGGACACCGTCAGGCCGGCTTTGCGGCCGTTGCGGTCCGACAGACGCCCGAGCAACCAGCCGCCGAGAGGCCTCGCCAGGAATCCGACGGCGAAAATGGCCGCCGTGTTCAGGAGCTGCGCGGTGCGGTCGTCGCTCGGAAAGAACTGTCCGGCAAAATAGATTGCGAAGGTCGAATACACGAACCAGTCGAACCATTCGATCATGTTGCCGATGGAACCGACCAGCACCGACTTGACGTAGTGACTGCGCGAACGAGGCGGTTCCTCGGATCGATCATCGGTTCTGTGAGCTTGCGGCGGTGTGGATGGGGTCATGGCGACTCCTCGTGGTGGGAATGGATTCTGCAATGGCTGCGGGCTTCACCGATCGACGATCCGGTCCGTCACGAACCCGCCTCAGGGGCTGAGGGTTTCGGCGCCGCGGGGATGCACTACGTTCCGTGGGTTGTCGGCGTCGAGTACCGCACACCGGTCATGCACCGCACCCCCCTGCAGCCTGCGCTACTTCGCCTCGAAGTAGTTATCTGGGTCTCACTTCGTTGTAGTGACTCAGGTGATTCTGCTACCTGATGGACCGGGCGCGATAATGCCAAATTCTGATGGAGTGATGACGAGCAGGCATGGCCACCAGCAGAGTGAAACCGACTGCGCCGCACATTGTTCGGACGCTATTTGTCCGGAAGCCCCGTACGCGATTTCTCTTGCCGCCGCCGGCTGCGTGCGATACGGTGACCGCCATCCAGGAAGGCGCGCCGAGCGGCTATCCGATGCGTCCTCCAACTCCCAGCACCGACTCACCCAAGCGAGGCATGAATGCGTGCAGCATGCGTGACCACACCCGGCGTCGTCGAAGTTCGCGACTTCCCCCGGCCGGTCCCGGAGCCGAACCAAGTGCTCGTGGAGATGCGATACGCCTCGATCTGCGGTTCCGACGTCCACATCGTCTTCGACGGATTCCATGACCCGGCACTCCTCGGGAGACCCGGATATCCGGGCCACGAAGGCGTGGGAATCGTTGTTCGAAGCGAGGATTCGAGGGTCGAAGTCGGACGTCCGGTGCTTACCGTCCCCCACGGTCAGCGCGGTGGTTGTTTCGCCGAGTTCCAGGCCGTCGACGCCAGTCACGTGATCACGTTGAACGAGGGCGCAGACCTTCGGCGCATGCTGCTCGCCCAGCAACTCGGTACCACCCTCTTCGGGATGAAGAAGTTTCTGCCCGCCGACACCCCGGTCGAGCGTATGCCCCAGACCGCGGCGGTCATCGGCGCCGGCTCCTCGGGTCTGTTCTACCTGCAGCACTTGATCGCTCGGGGCGTCGAGGTCATCGTCGCCGACCTGGACAAGGACCGCCTCGCCATCGCTGAACGGCTCGGCGCGGCACGGACCGTCCTCGAACCGGTCGAGTCGATCTCCGACGTCGTGCTCGACGCGACCGGCGGCGTCGGTGCGGACGTGGTGATCGAGGCCGCGGGTTACGACCTCGCCCGTGCCGCCGCGGTCGAAGCCGCGCGTATTCGCGGGACGGTCGGATTCTTCGGTTACCCCGAATCGAAGGGCAACGCCCCGTTCCCCGTGGAGCGTTCATTCCGCAAATCCCTGACCATGGAGTGGGTCAACGGTACGCAGTCCGAGGCCGGGCTGCTGTCGTTCCGGGCGGCAGTCGAGGCCATCGATACCGGAATGATCGAGGTCGACCACTGCCTCGAGAAGATGTTCGACCTCGAGGACACTCCCGCCGCACTCGCCGCCGCCCGCGACCACGGCCACGGTGCCGCGAAGGTCGGTATCGTCATGCCCGGATCCGGTGACTAGTGCGCCTCAACCCAACTCGCCAGCGAGTTCTCACGGTGCGGTGAGGAAGCTGATCGCCGCGGCGCCCGCGACAGTGCGATCTTCTTCGAAGTACGCGTGCCGTGCGCCGGGGAGCAACTGCACGCGGGCATTCGGGATCCGCTCGGCGAGCAGGGGAGCGTTGTCGACCGGGGACAGAAGGTCCTCGGTCCCGTGCAGGACGAGGGTCGGCGCACTGATCGACGGAAGCGCATCCCACGCGTCGTGGCCGTTGCTGGCCCGCAGGTGGGCGAGCTTGGCGTGCGCGGGCATGCCCGGGTCCCCGAGGGTGCTGTAGGGACCGGGATTTCGACCGAGCCAATCCTGCGTGTACATCAACTCGAGCAGGGCGCGGCGTGACCGGTCGGGATCGGGTTGCGCCAGGCTCGCTCGGACTTCCCTGCTGCGCTCCACCGCGTGCGTTCCGCCGGGTGAGGTGCAGCCGAGGATCAGTGTGTGGACACGCTCCGGGTGGCGCGCGGCGACCCACTGCGCCACCCGGCCTCCCATCGAGGTGCCGTAGACGTGCGCCCTCTCGATGCCGAGGGAGTCCAGCACGCGGATCGCGTCATCGGCGAACAGTATTGTGCTGTATTCGGTCTCGGGTTTGTCGCTCGCTCCGGTTCCGCGGTAGTCCACCGTGATGGTGCGGAAGTGCGTGTCGAAGTCCGCGCGAACGCGGTCCCACCAGTGGTGATTGTTGGCCTGACCGGCGAGCAGCAGCAGCGGCGGTCCGCCGCCGCTGACCTGGTACGCGACACGCGTTCCGTCGGACGCCACTGCATGGGGCACTGCCGGCCCTCAGACCGTGTCTGCCGTGTGCAGCCCGGAGATCGCGCCGTCGGTGTAGCCGAGCTCCCCCAGGATGGCATCGGTGTGCGCGCCCAGAGCCGGAACCGGATCGAATCGAGGTTCCACACCACTGAGGTTCGCGGGCGGCAGCAACGCCCGAACCGGGCCGCCCGGGGTAGCCACCTCACGCCAACGGTCACGGCCGGCCAGGGACGGGTGGGACAGAAAGTCGTTTACGGTGCCCAGCCTGCCGTTGGCGATCGACACCTTGTCGAGCAGGGCGAGGGCGTCGTCGGTGCTGAGCAGACGCGTCCGCTCGGAGATCAGAGCGTTGCATTCCTCACGGTGCGTCACCCGCGCGGAGTTTCGGCAGAAGCGCGGGTCGGTGGAGATCGACTCGTCGCCGAGCACCTCCGAGCAGAACGCGGACCATTCGCGGTCGTTCTGGATCGACAGCAGGACCGTGCCGTCGGCGGTGGGGAACGGGCCGTACGGGGCGATCGTCGCGTGTTCCGCTCCGACCCGGCTCGGCTGCCGGCCACCGTATTCGGTGTAGTAGGCGGGAGATCCCATCCATTCGCCGAGCGCCTCGAACAGAGCGACCTCGACCGCGCGGGCCGTGCCGGTGGTTGCGCGCGTGTACAGCGCGGACAGGATCCCGCTGTAGGCGTACATGCCGGCCGCGATGTCGGCGATCGACACTCCGACCTTGGACGGGCACTCGTCGGGGCCGGTCAGCGACATCAGACCGGATTCGCCCTGGACGAGCATGTCGTAGGCTTTGCGATCGGACCAGGGACCGGTGTTGCCGTAGCCGGACACGTCGCACGGAATCAGCGTGGGGTACCGCTGTTGGAGCGACTGGGCGTCGAGGTTCATTCGGGCTGCCGCGCCAGGAGCCAGGTTCTGCACGAAGACATCCGCTGTGGACAAGAGCTTTTCGAGGATGTTGCGGCCCTCGTCGGACTTCAGGTCGAGGGTCAGAGACTCCTTGGACCGGTTGAGCCAGACGAAGTAGCTCGATTCGCCGTGCACGGTCTCGTCGTAACGCCGGGCGAAGTCGCCGGCGTCGGGACGTTCCACTTTGATGACGCGGGCACCGAGGTCGGCCAGTTGCCGGGTCGCGAACGGTGCGGCAACTGCTTGTTCGATGCTCACGACGGTGATCCCCGCGAGCGGTAGGGCGGTCTGCGATGCCATGGAGCCAGCCTTCCTCGAAATGTACGGCCATTTTGCCTCTATGTACCGACCATCGTCAATCGGGTGGGTGCCAGGTTTTACACGTACTTGAGGTTGTCGGCCGTACCCGGCCGCCTTCTAACCGTGGTGGCGGCGGTACGCCTCGACGGCCCCCGGATGGCGAGGGACGCCTGTCGTCTGGATCAGCGATCGGACATCGAGGAACTGGGCCCCGACGGTATCGGGGGGAATCAGGTCCTGGGCTCGGTCGACGAGAAGGTCGACGAGGGCGCCGGCCACGGAGTCGGGCAGCTGCGGGGAGGCGACGAGCAGGCTGGGAACGCCGACTGTCGCCGTCTCGGCGGTGTCACCGTATGTCCGGGCCGGGACCGAAACCGGTTCGTACATGGGCCCGTAGGTCTTGCGCATCTCGACGTACTCGGCGGACAGGTCGAGTAGCCGGATGCCCCCGTCCGGACCGTGACCGGGCCGCGGCATCGCCGCCGGGGTGGGCACGCCACCGGCCCACAGTGCGGCGGCGACCGTGCCGTCGCTCAGGGAATCCAGAACGGTGGTGAGTGAGACCGGGCGCACCGTCACGTCGTCGAGGGTCAGTCCGCTCGCCTCGAGGACCCGCCGTCCGGTCTGCGCGGTTCCGGAGCCCGGGGCTCCGAGGCTGATCGTCTGGCCGCGAAGATCTTTCATCGTGCGGAAGGGTGAGCGGGCCGGCACCGCGCACTGGAGATAATTCTCGTACACCCGGCCGATGGCCACGATCGGGGTGGCCGACTCGACAGCGGAGTCGGCCAGGGTCAGCCCGATGAGTACCTCACCCGACGCCAGCAGCGACAGGTTCTCCAGGGAACCGGTGGTGTAGCGCACCGTCAACCGAAGGTCCGCACCCGAGGAGGCCGGAACGTCCGCAAGCAACTGCGCGAACTCGGCCTGGAATCCGTCGCGCTCACCCGACGCGATCTCATACGTCCCCGAGGGCTGGGTACGGGCGCACCCGGACAGTGCGACCACTGCGGCCACACCGCCGATGAACTGTCGCCGGTTAATCATCGTCCAGCTTCTCCACGTGCGGTTCGAGCCACAAGCGTACGCGCAGTCCGCCCGCGGGGGCCTCGTCGATGACGAGACGCCCGCCGTAGGCTGCGGCAACCACCTCGACAATGGAGAGGCCGAGACCCGTTCCGACCTGGTCGCTGGCACGGAAGAAGCGCTCGGTCAGCTTGTCGCGCAACTCTTCCGGGACACCTGGACCGTCGTCGGCCACCCACACGCACACCGGAGTGTGATCGTGCGACGGTTCCACGACGACGCCGATTTCGATGGTGGGGTGTGGGCCTGCGTACCGGGAGGCGTTGTCGATCAGCACATCGAGCACCTGGGACAGATCGTTCTCGGCGATCGCGACCGGAACACGGTCGACGTCGGGGGCCGCGACGGTGACCAGACGCGCACCACGTTCGCGGGCCGTCACCGACCAGAAGTCGACCCGGTCAGCTACCACCGACAGTGCGTCGCAGGCCGCCTCGGACCGTTCGACCCCGAAGCGCGGCGTCTCGGCCGAGGCGAGCGAGAGAAGACTGTCGAGAATGGTCTGCAAGCGTTTGGCCTCCTCGGTCACGCTGTGATAATCCTCGCGTGCGCTGTCCGGTATCCCGTCGTCGAGGAGGTCGAGGCGAAACTGCAACGCCGCGAGCGGGTTCCGCAGTTGATGGGCGGTGTCGGCGATCAGGCGCTGTTGCGCGTCCGCGGCCCGCAGCACCGCCGAGGACATCACGTCGAACGAATGCGCGAGCCGGCGCACCTCGGGCGGCCCGCCCGCGGCCGTGGCCGGCAGCACGGATCGCGGCGGCACGGAACTCGTCGGCGTCCTCGCGTCGGGCATCCGGCGGATGAGTTGCACGATTCCCTTGGACAGGTTCGCGAGCGGTCCGAGTACCCACCGGCTCAAGGCGATCGCGAGGACACCGAAAGCGACCAGTGCCAGCACGGCGCCGGCCGCGATCACGGCCCATTGCCGGAGGATGTCGGAGCGGGCCTCGGCGGTCGAGGCCCGCAGCACGATGGTGCCGTTCACCTGAGCGCCCGACCCCACCGGCTTGACGAACAGGGCCTCGTCGTCGCTCCACGGGAACAGCCGGTCGACGGTGGACACGCGCTCGTTGCGCAGTCCGCTGCGAATCGCGGCGTCGATTCCGGGTTCGTCGCCGTCGAGGCCCACGCCGAGGGTGGGCACACCACGCGTGGAGACCACCAGCACGCCCTCGCCGTACACGTCGTCGTACGCCTCGACCTCGCCGGCGATCCTGGCGGGGTCGCCGGTCCTGACGTACTCCTCGGCGAGGACGGCGAACCGTTGGATGTCTCCCTCGCGGCCGAGTGTGAACGCCTGCGTCCGCGAGTCCGCGGTCGCGAGCGCGAGGGGAATGGCGAAACTCGCGACCGCACAGGATCCGAGTATCGCGAGAATCAGCAGTAACCGTCGGCGCATGTCGATTCGACCCTGAGGTCAGCACACCCACCGGTAGCCGAAACCACGGATGGTGCTGATCAGCCCGGGCCGGTCCAGTTTGGCCCGCAGAGTGCCGATGTGGACGTCGAGCGAACGCGAAACCGCCACGAACGCGTCCCCCCAGACCCGATCCATCAGTTGCTGACGACTGACCGCAGCCCCCGGGTTCTCGAGCAGGATCTCGAGAAGGGAGAACTCCTTCGACGTCAGGTCCACCTGTGTGCCCGCCACGGTGACGGTGCGGGAATCGAGGTCGACGCGGACGTCTCCGGTGACCACTTCTCGTGGTGCACCGCCTTCGACGGCCATACTTCGCCGGCGCACCACTTCGATACGAGCGAAGAGCTCCGACATCCGCGCCGGCTTGACCAGGTAGTCGTCGGCGCCGCCGCGCAGGCCGCGCACCACCGAACGTTCGTCGTCGCGGGCGGTCAGGATGATGACGGGGACGGCGCTGACCTGGCGCAGCTGACGCAGCACCTCGAGCCCGTCGCGGTCCGGTAACCCGAGATCGAGCAGGACGAAGTCCACCTCGCCGTGGTGCAGCAGCAGTTCGGACCCGAACTTCATCCGCACAGGCTGGTGCGCCTGCCGGGTCAGCCCCGCAACGAGTGCGTTGCCGACGCCGTCGTCGTCCTCGACCACCGCAATCCGCATAACCGGCATTGTCCCCCGGCCACGATGAGCCGGGGGAACAATGCCGGACGAGAATGAATCAGACACGCTCGAGTTCGCGGTTGTCGCGGTCTTCCTCGCGTCCGTCGCGGGCCTGATTCTCCGTCGCAGGATCGAGGGTGGTGCCGCCCTTGCCCTTGGACATGAACAGTGCGGCGACCAGGGTCAGTGCCGAGCAACCGACGACGTAGTAGAAGAACGCCGATTCATGTCCGGCCTGCTTGAGAGCGAGCGCGAGAGGCTCGGCCGTGCCACTGAACAGGGCGGCGGTGATCGCGTGCGGCAATCCGACACCGAGCGCGCGGACCTTCGTCGGGAACAGCTCCGCCTTGACGATCGCACTCAGCGCACTGTAGGCGGTCACGATGACCAGTCCGGTCATCATCAGGCCGAACGCGACGAACGCATTGGTGGTGTTGCCGAGAACGGTCAGGATCGGCACGGTCAGCACGGTCGAGCCGACACCGAAGAACAGCATGACCTTGCGGCGACCGATGCGGTCGGAAATCAGTCCGGCCACGGGCTGCAGAAGCATGTAGATGAACAGTGCGGCGAAGTTGATCCATGCCACCGTTTCCGGGGCGATCCCCGAGGTGTTGATCATGTACTTCTGCAGGTACGTGGTGTACGTGTAGAACGCGACGGTGCCGCCGATCGCGAGGCCGAACACCATCGCGAGTTGCTTCGGGTACTGCAGCAGCAGGCGGAGGGTGCCGCGCTTGGCCGACGGCTTCGTGCCGGATGCCTTCTCGGCAGCGATCCGGGCCGCTTCCTCCTTGTACTGGTCCGATTCGTCCATCCCACGACGGAAGAGCATCACGGTCACGGCGGCGATCGCGCCGATCACGAACGGAATGCGCCAACCCCAGGCCTCCATCTGGTCGATGGTGAGAAATTGCAGCAGAATAATCTGGACGCCGAGCGCAGCGAGCTGACCCAGAATGATCGACACGTACTGGAAGCTCGAGTAGAAGCCGCGGCGGCCGGGCGTCGCGACCTCGGACAGATACGTGGCGCTGGAAGCGAATTCGCCTCCCACGGAGAGTCCCTGGATCAGTCGCGCCATCACCAGCAATGCCGGGGCGAGCATGCCGATCGCCTCGAAGCTCGGTGTCGCAGCGATGATCAGCGATCCCGCGGCCATCATCAGCACCGACAACGTCAGCGCGTTCTTACGCCCGTACCGGTCCGCGTATCGGCCCAGGATGTACCCACCGATCGGGCGCATCAGGAATCCGACCGCGAAAACCAGCGCCGTGGAGAGAAGCTGGGCGGTCGTGCTGCTCTGCGGGAAGAAGGACGCCGCGAAGAACACACTGAACGCTGCATAGACGAACCAGTCGTACCACTCCACGAGGTTGCCGATGCAGCCGCGAACCACGTTCGCAACAACCCGCCTCTCGCCGGTCGACGACGTTGGGTTCGAAGTCGTGTGTCGCATGATGTTCCTTCCTGGACTGCTGTGATGATGCATAGCCACTGACACCAATGTGGTCGCCGCCACAGCGAGAGGGAAGGGATGGGCCGCTTTCCTTACATTCGCTTTAGACGGCACTGCTGCGGGTCGCTCGGAGCGCGGCCGAGGACGAATCTCATCGACATCAGCTGTGCGACCGTGCCCCGCACGTTGTCGCCGACGTCAACGCGTACGGCTACCGAGACCGGAGGCCGCATCTCATGACTAGCGGGGGCGCGGGCGGCACGCAATCCGCCGAGGCCCTGCGCCTGAAGCATGGGCAGTACCTCACGAACGGGGTTGCGGGATACACCAATCCGCGTCGCGAGTTCCTGTTCGCTCAGGAACCAGCCCTGTGCCGCCGGCGATGTCAGCACCTGCTCCTTGACCTACCGGTACGCCTTTTCTCGGCCAGACAACTCGGTGGCAGCCTCCTCGGCCCGGCCGTTCCCTTGCATACGATATGTGTACCTTAGATCGTTGCCGCGCGGGCTGAGCCTGCGCGGCGCTTCGATCAACTACTCGATGCCGGCTGCGCGGCGTGACCGGTCGTCCCACCTGGGGTCGACGCCTGCCGTGCGCGGTCCGTGCCCCTTGCGATACACCATGAGGGTCCGTTCGAAGGTGATGACGATGGTGCCGTCCTGGTTGTACCCGATGGTGCGCACGGTGACGATGCCGATGTCCCTGTGGGATGCAGACTCTCGTTTGGTGAGGACCTCCGATTGGGAGTAGATGGTGTCGCCCTCGAATACCGGATTCGGCAGGCGCACTCGGTCCCAGCCGAGGTTGGCGTGCACGTGCTGGGAGATGTCACTGACGCTCTGCCCGGTGACGAGGGCAAGGGTGAAGGTGGAGTCCACGAGTGGCTTACCCCACGTCGTCTGACTCGAGTAGTGCGCATCGAAGTGGATCGGCGCGGTGTTCTGGGTGAGAAGCGTCATCCACGAGTTGTCGACCGGCAGCACCGTGCGGCCGAGTGGGTGCCGGTATACGTCTCCGATTTCGAAGTCTTCGAAGTAGCGGCCGGGCCAGCCGGTGACCGGTGGCGCCGACTGCTCGACCTGGATTTCACTGCTGTTCACGGTAATTCTCCTTCGCTAGTTCGTCACCGACGGCGCGACTCGGCCGACGGCGGAGGGAAGAGGAGTGTCAGGACCCGACCGCTGCGTACTCGTCGAGCCACGTCAGGATGCTGTCGGTGTGTTCCCCCAGACCGGGTACGGGGCGCATCTCGTGTTCGACGCCAATCACCGTCACCGGGGGCAGTAGTCCTTCGAGCCGTCCGACGGGGGAATCGAATTGTGCCCACCGGGAGCGTGCCGCGAGCTGCGGGTGCTCTGCGAACTCGTCCATCGTGCGCTGCCGGGCATACGCGATCTTCGCCGCTTCCAACCTGCCGACGAGGTCAGCGCCGGACAGGCCTGCGGCAACGTCGGCGATGACGCCGTCGAGGTCGGCGCGGTGCGCGACCCGGTCGGCGTTGGTGACGAACCGCGGATCGTCGATCAGCTCCGGCGCCCGCAACACGACACGGCAGAACACGACCCATTCGCGTTCGTTCTGCAAACCCAGGTTGACGACCTCCCCGTCCGCCGCAGTGAACGGTCCGTACGGTGCGATGGTCGCGTGGCTCGCTCCCGTCCGCTTCGGCGCCGATCCGCCGTATCGGGCGTAGTAGTCGGCATACCCCATCCACTCGCCGAGAGCCTCGAGCATGGAGATCTCGAGGTTGGCGCCGTGGCCGGTCCGCCCACGATCGAGCAAGGCGGTGAGGATCCCCGAGTAGGCGTACATGCCGGCGCAGATGTCCGCGATGGACAGACCGACCTTCGAGGGCTCGTCCTCGGATCCGGTGATCGACACCAGTCCGGCTTCGCACTGAATCAGCAGGTCGTAGGCCTTGCGTGCCTCGTAGGGACCGCCGCGGCCATATCCGGAGATATCGCACGTGATCAGGCGCGGGTGGGTTTCCCGCAAGCGCTCGGCCCCGATGCCGAGGCGCCCCGCCGCGCCGGGTGCCAGGTTCTGGACGAGGACGTCGGCGCGGTCGACGAGCTGGTGCAGGATCCGGTTGCCGTCGTCGGAGCGAACGTCGAGCTCGATGCTCTCCTTCCCGCGGTTCGTCCACACGAAGTGACTCGCCATCCCCTGAACCGTTCGGTCGTATCCGCGTGCGAGATCTCCGACGCCGGGACGTTCGATCTTGATTACCCGCGCACCGAGGTCGGCGAGTTGCCGGGTCGCGAACGGTGCCGCGATCGCCTGTTCGAGCGAGACCACCACGACACCCTCCAAGGGCCGATGCACAGGGTGGGAAGCAAAATCCGAACGCTCGGTACTCACGTCATTCTCCTTGCCGGGTCAGTCGAGTCAGTGCCCTTTCACTGTCGCGCCCCTGCGTGGGTTTGTGAAATGCCGATATCCGCCGACCCTCATACGTTCCGCGTATAAGCTCAGGCAGTGAACTTGCAGGAGTTACGATGGTTCGTCGCCCTCACCGAATCGGAGAACATCACCGCTGTCGCCGTGGAGATGCATGTCACGCAACCGACGTTGTCGCGGGCCATAGCCCGGCTGGAGACGGGGTTCGGGGTGCGCTTGTTCGACCGGCGGCACAATCGGCTCCATCTCAACCGGTACGGCGAGATTCTCCGCGCACATGCGTTACGCGCATTGAGCGAAGTCGATTCCGCACACAACCGGATCAGCACCCTTGCGGATCCGAACGAGGGCACCGTCTCCCTCTGCTTCCTGCACAGCCTCGGCGAGTGGCTCGTGCCGGAACTGATCAGCAGGTATCGCGCCGAACATCCCAAGGTGAGATTCGAACTACGCGGCGCCGCAGCCGATTCGGTTGTCGATGATGTGCGGGCGGGTCGGTCCGATCTCGGATTCGTGGCACCCGAGCCCTCCGTCGACGACCTGGTGTGGACACCAGTGGCCACCGAACCGGTTCGCTTGCTCGTCCCTGTCCGTCACCGGCTGGCCCGCCGCAAGACGGTGAGTTTCGCCGAGGTCGCCGAGGACGATTTCGTGGCGCTCACGCCGGAGTACGGGCTGCGCCAACTCACCGACCGTCTCGCCCGAGCTGCCGGCTTCGCCCCGCGAATCGCGTTCTCGGTCACCGAGGTCGGCACGATGCGCGCCATGATCGCGGCCGGAGTGGGCGTAGGAGTTGTTCCTGCTCCATCTGCGGCTGCCGACCCTCCCGAGGGGACCGTGCTGGTAGAACTCCGCGATCGCGATGCTTGGCGAACGATCGGCATGATCCGGGCCGATCGACCCCTCACCTCCTCGGTCGCCGAAGGCTTTCACCACTTCATTCTCGACACCTTGGATACAAGCGGCCTAGTTCCATAGGACACCGAGGGGGGTGTTCACCCATTAGGCCCCGTTGTGTTCACCTATTGCGCCAGTGATCAAACCTGGGCGCTGCCTTCTCGCGTTGGACAGGCCGCCTTATTCCAAGGACCACTGTGCCTCGCGGCGGAGTCTCAGTCGCCGATGTAACCGGTCTCGGGATTGATCTGACCCAGGAAATCGCGGATCGCCTCGCGATGCTCGTCAATTGTGGGGTCTGCTCGCTCAGGCGTTCGCGCGTTGCGATCACGCGAGCGTGTACGACAACAGCGCGAGCACCGGCCCGCGCATCGTCGCCCAGTTCACCGACGGACACCTCGTCGGCGAAGCCACCTGGCCCGCGTGGACACCCGCAGAACTGACCTCGCACACCAGCCGGGGCGAGCAACCATAGGCGCAGCAATAGGCTGGCGGATCCGAACACCCAGAACATGGGTGAAACAACAGGAACGGGATGTGCGAGTGAGATCGTCATCTTCCTCCTTTCGTGGCCTGCCGGTTTCACCAGAGATCGGGATGCGTCGGTAGAACGCCGGTCTGCTTCGGAGGTCCCGCCCCATACTCCATAGCGCTTTCCCACTCCGAAGGCGTGGGCTCGGCAATCGCTTTGTCCTGGGCACCCATCGCAGATCTGTTACGCCGCCTTTCCCGGCGAATCCGTTCCGCTCGCGTCTCCCCCGTCACGGTGGAAGAAGATCTGCGATCCGAGGAACCGGCAGCGTGCGTGCAGTTGCCAATCCCAGAGATCGCTTCGGGGCTGCAACGCTGCGACCAGTCGGAGAGCGAGGACATTGTGCCTATTCCTTCGGCATGATGCGACGGGTGCGGAGTGTGCCGGCGGTCTCCGAGTGGCGCGGCTAGGGGATGGCGGCGAAGTTGTACAGCTCGAGCGTGGTCTTGCCGACGCGCAACTCGTCGAAGACGCGCTTTTCGTCGGCCACTCGCGCGTCCGAGCGTTCGAGAACGTCGGTGACGTGTTCGTGCGGTATCGCCACGACCCCGTCCGCATCTCCGACGACGAGATCACCAGTTGCTATTCGAATTCCACCGACGGTGATCGGCACACCGAGACCACCCCGGTAGCCCTTGCGGGTGCCGACGATGGAGATGCCGCGCGAGAAGACGGGAAAGTCGATGCCGGCGAGTTCGACGGTGTCACGGACGCCACCATCGATGATCAACCCCAGCAGCCCACGCTGCTGGGCTGCGACGGCGAGCACCTCACCCCAGTGCCCGTGAAGGGCGCCGCCGAGATCGGCGACCAGAACATGCCCCGCCGGGGCAGCGGCGACCGCGCTGTGCAGCGCCAGATTGTCACCGCCCGCACCCTGCACCGTGTACGCCGGACCCGCGACCCGCGCGCCGGTCCACGCGGGCCGGATCGCCGGGTCGAGTGCGATGGTCATCTTGGATGCTTCGTAGATGGTGGCGGTGGCGTGACCGCGGGCCTGGTCGCTCATGCCTGCTTCCTCTGCAGTGTGTGGTACGAAAAGCGCTGTCGCGCTTCGCGGAGGGTACTTCCGTCACGGGCCGCGGCGACGATGTCGGCCTCGACCTGCTCGACCCGTTCGGCGAGGTCGAGCACCTCGTCGACGATTCCGGCGGCGACTGCGACAACGCCGTCGGAGTCCGCGGTGATGTAATCACCCGGGCGGATAGTGACTCCGTCGATCACCACCTCGCCCTGCACCTCGGCAAGCCGGACGCGGTCCTTGCCGGTCCGCATGAACCGTGCCGTACTCCAGATCGGATAGTCCTGTTCGAGGGAAGTGTCGGTGTCCCGGCAGGTCCCGTTGATCACGGTTCCACCGATTCCGCGGGCGGCCGCGATCTGCGTCATGATGCCTCCCCACACCGTGCAGTCGGTGCGGCCCTGGTTGTCGATGATGATCACGGATCCCGGTTCGACGTCGTCGAGGAAGTCGCCCACTGTTCCGGGCTCGTCGGTTACCGGTTCGTAGCGAACTGTGAACGCCCGCCCCGACACCCGGACGCCGGAGGCGAGCGGACCGATGCCGTGGAGGGAACCCGGGTGCCCCAGGGCGTCGAGGGCATCGGAGATCGACGCCGTCGGCACGGTTTCGAGTCTCGTCACAGTGGCGTTCGTCATTTCCTTCACTTCCGGCCAGGCGCGCGTCGCACATGGCATCGGGTAGGGCCATACGACACCGCCTCGTACTCGACCTCCGGAAACGTGCACGCTGTTCGCGTCGGAGCCGGGTGTGACCCGGCAACGAGGCGGCCGGCAGTTTCGTTTCGGCATTGCCTGGAACGGGGGTGAGGTAGGTGGCGACGTGCGTGCGTCGCGGTCAGCGCAGGACGAACGGGTTTCCGGTCGGTGCCCCGGTGTTGATCCACACGCTCTTGGTCTCGAGGTACTCGTCGATTGCCTCGGCACCGTTTTCCCGGCCGATACCGGAGTCCTTCACCCCGCCGAACGGCAGCATGAAGCTGACCGCGCGGTAGGTGTTGACCCAGACCGTCCCGGACTCGATCGCCTCCGCCATGCGGAACGCGCGGGGCAGATCGGTGGTCCAGACCCCGGCACCGAGACCGTACTTCGAGTCGTTGGCGATGGTGATCGCCTCGTCTTCGGTGTCGAACGGGATCACCGCCAGCACCGGGCCGAAGACTTCCTCTTGGGCCAGCCGGGATTGATTGCTCACCCCGGTGAACACTGTCGGCTGTACGAACCACCCATCGGTTCCGGTATCCGTGGCCACGCCGCCACCGAGCGCGAGTTGTGCGCCCTCGGCAGTGGCGATGTCGATGTACTCGAGGACCTTCTTGTGCTGGTCCCGAGTCGTGATCGGCCCCACCTGGGTGTCGGGGGACATCGGATCGCCGATCCGCGCGGTAGAGGCAAGCGCGACCAGCTTGGCGACGACCTCGTCGTGCACGGAACGCTGCACCAGAAGCCGGCTTCCGGCGATGCAGGTCTGACCGGTCGCGGCGAAAATTCCGGACACCGCGCCGTTGACCGCGGCGTCGAGATCGGCGTCGGCAAAGACGATGTTCGGTGACTTGCCGCCGAGTTCGAGCGAAACCCGCTTGAGGCCGCGCGCCGCCGCAGCACCGATGTGCCGCCCGGTCGCGTCCGAGCCGGTGAAGCCGACCTTGCGCACCAGTGGGTGCTCGACCAGCGGGCCGCCCACGTCCGGCCCGAAGCCGGAGACCACGTTGACCACTCCGGCAGGCAGGCCCGCCTGCTCGAGGATACGAACGAATTCGAGGGTGGAGGCGGAGGTGTATTCGGAGGGCTTGACGACCACCGAACAACCAGCGGCCAACGCGGGTGCCAGCTTCCAGGTGAGCAGCAGCAGCGGCGAGTTCCACGGGGTGACGATTCCGACGACCCCGATCGGCTCGCGCCGGGTGTAGGTGAAGTATCCCGGCTTGTCGACGGGAACGACGCGGCCTTCGATCTTATCGGCGAGACCACCGTAGTACCGGTACCACTGCGCGAGATACCGGCACTGGCCGAGCATTTCGCTGTAGAGCTTGCCGTTGTCGCGGACCTCGATGCGGGCGAGGAGTTCGGCGTTCTCCTCGAGCGCGTCGGCGACGCGCTGCAGGACGCAACCGCGGGCGCTGGGACTCATGGTCGCCCACGGCCCGGTGGTCATGGCACGGTGCGCGGCAGCAACGGCGTCCTCGACGTCCTCGGCCTGCCCGCGCGCGATCTGCGCCCACGGCAAGCCGGAGAAGGGGTTGTCGGTCTCGAAGTAGGAATCGTCGGCGGACGGGCGCTGCTGACCGTCGATGTGGAGCAGGTATTTCTGCATGACAGTGCCCTCTCTCGCTTCGGTGTCGGCCATCAGAACGTGTCGAGGCCGAGTGCGGCGCGGAACTTGTTCTTCACCGCCGTGCCGTCCCGGGGCGGAAGGGCGCGTGGTGGTTCGGTCTGCTCGATGAACACCTGGACGAAGGTCGTACCTTCCCGGGCGGTGACGATCTGTGCGACATGGTCGACGTCGGCGATGTCGCGGACCCGTTCGGTGCGGGCAATGCCGAACGACGACGCGATGCCGGCCAAATCGGCTCCGAGACTGGAATGGCTGCGCTGCATGCCCGTTTCGCCGAAGTGCCCGTTGTCGAGGACGACGATGGTGAGGTTCTTCGGGGCCTTGACCGCGACCGATCCGAGCGCACCGATTCCCATGAGCTGTTCCCCGTCACCGGTGATGACGACCACCGACTCGTCCGGACGAGCGAGCGCGAGGCCCAGGCCGGTGGGTACGGCGGCGCCCATGGCGCCCCACAAATAGAAGTTGCGGTCGCGCTCCCCGGCGGCGAACACGTCATAGGACGGGGAGCCGAGACCGGTGACGACCAGTGCCTCCGGCGCTCGGTCGAGCAGCTTCGCGACGAACTCGCGTCGGTCGAGGCGTTCGCCGGCGAGGGTTCCGATGGTCGAGTTGTGTGCGTTCACTTGCGCTCCCACTTCTTGCGTCCGATGAGCCGCTGGCCCAAGAGCACGGCGACGCGCTCACCAGCGAGAAATGCCTGATCGAAGGCGGCGGAGACGACCTCGCCGACCTGATCGGGGTCGTCGACCCGGAAAACTGTGATGCCCATGAGTTCGAGGGCCTGCTGCGTGGTCGAACCCATGGGGATCTGCCACGGGTTGAACTCGGCGTACTCACCACGCATGGTCACGAGAGCGAGGAACGGAAACTTGCACATCTCCAGCAGGGAGAACATGTTGACGCAGTTACCGACTCCGCTGCTCTGCATGAGCAGGACCGCGCGCTGCCCGCCGAGCCAGGCGCCGCTGACAACGCCGACGCCCTCTTCCTCGGTGGTCAGCACGACGTCTTCGATGCCGGGGTCGGCAATTGCTGCCTGGATCGCGTACGAGTGGCCGGCGTCCGGTACGTACGCGATCTGCTTGACATCTCCTTCACGCAGAACGTCGAAGACGGACTTCTGCCAGCCGGGTGCGCTGACTGTGGAATTCATGGGTGCTCCGATTCATGACGATGGACGCTCCCAAAGATCATGAAACAACATGTTGGCGGGGCGGTAATAGAATTCTGTGATACTGGTATCAACGGTTTTGTTTGCGGCGGGCAGGACCCACCGAACAGGCCTTGGTCATCGACGTTCGCGACGGCACCACTCCAGCCCAGACGCGTTCCCGGCGTTTGCACAGGGGTGGGCAACACGCACCCTAGGGTGTCTGTCGAACCGCACGTCCGGACGGCAGTGTTGTTGTGGCCAAGGAATACTCGACCACACACCACCAAGGACTCCGCATGTTTCGCCACACCGCCATTCGCGCCGGCCTGATGTTCGCCGCGGTTGCTTTCTCTGTCACCGGCGCCGCCGGAATCGCGCACGCCATGCCCGCCTCGTCGGGGACCGATGTCGCAGTGGTCTCGCAGTCGGACCGCGATGCCCGCGACCGCGATCGGCGCGACCGTTTCGACGACGACGAGAAGGCGATGCTCTGCGAGGGTCAGGCCGTCGTCGACCACCCCAGCTGCTCGTCGTTGCCGTACTGATTCGCACCGATCGGGCCCGGCCCTCCGCCGGCGCCGCTGCCGCGTTCAGTGCGGTAGCGGCGCTCGAACCGATACGGCAGGGCGCGTATCGTCTGCTGCAAGGTAACCCCGCACCCGATGGCTTCGCACATCGGTCCGCCTACTGCGCGGGGTCTGACGATGCTCGACGATCGACCACGACGCACGCCTGAACATGTCTCACCCCAGACGCTCACGGTCTTCGTCGACGACGAGCCTGTCTCCCTGGACTCTGTCTGGCACCCGGGTGACACCGTGACCACCGCTCTCTCATGGCTCGACGAGCAGCAGCTTCCCGCCGAGCTCCGATCGCTGGCAGAGGAGGTCGAGATTCGGCCGAACGGTGTCGGCCGAGGAGTCTTCTACGTCGACAGGTACCCGGGGTTCTCCCCTCAGCCAGTACTGTCCGCGAGCGGAGTGGTCGCGACGATCGAGGTCGTCGCGAACCTCGAACTGCACACCGACCACGGCTGGAAACCGTTGCCCGACACCGTGCAGATGTGGGACGTACCCGACACGGGCACGTGGCGCATGCCGAATCGGCAGTACTCGACGCCCGGCACGTCCGGTGACCTTCGGTTCGTCGAACAACACGAGTTCATCGAGCGGTACGGCGTCACCACACCGACCTTCCGTCGCGATTCCCGATACTTCCGAGTGGTTGTGCTGTTGTAACCGCGGTCCCTCAGATTGTGCGATCCTGACCTCGTTGAGCGCGTCGATCACGGAGACGTAGATGGCAGATTTGGGTGAGCTGCTGCCGGATCGGCAACGGGAGATCCGCGGCAGCGCCGATTCGCTGGTCGAGTAGCGACAGCAGTTTCCGGAAGTACTCGCGCTGGGAGAGTCCGAATTCGACGAGAATGTCCTCCCCGGATCCGCCACCCCGGTGGCGCCACTTTCGAGCGAAGGTGAGCAGGTAATTGGTGTTGTCGGTCTCGAGCATTGCATGTATCCCGTTCAGTACGTTCCCGTTTCGTGATGATTGACGTGCTGCGTCAGGGGCATATCTGTCGCGGTACCGGTCAAGCGATTGTCGAATCCTGCCAGAAGACATCGACGAGACGCTCGACGAGCTGCTGCATTTGGTGAAGGCCTTCGGGAATGCGGTCGGGGCCGAACCGGTACCGGGGTCCGTTGAGCGTCAAGATCGCCACCAGATTCCCCGACGAATCCCGGACGGGACGAGAAAGGGAGATCAGTTCTTCCTCGAATTCGTTGTCGATAAGCCCATAGCCATTTTCGCGGATCTGGTCGAGTTCGGCCAGCAACGCTGCGCGGTCGGTGATGGTGTGCGCGGTGTACGCGTCGAGCTTTTCGGGCAGCCGACCGGCGATCTTCTTGATCGGCCACTCGGCCAACAGGACCTTGCCGCTGGAGCTGGCGTGGAGCGGATACTGTTTGCCGATCATGTGATGGGAGATCCGGGATGTGGTGCCCACGACGTGTGAACCGGCGGCCTCGGCGATGAGGTCGAGCCCGTCCTTCGCATTCGGCACCGACAACGTCACCGTTTCGTTGAACTGGTCGGCCAGCTCCCGCAGTAGTGGCTGAGCCCGGGCGGCCAGACCGGCATAGGGGTCGGCGTGCCGTCCGAGTCGGGACATTTCCGAGCCGAGGATGTAGTTGTTGTCGATGCGGTCCACCATGCCGGTCCGCTCGAGGCTGTAGAGCAGACGGAACGCTGTAGGACGGGAGATCCCGACCGCTTTGGCGAGGGTGCTCACCGTTGCACCGGTCTTGGGTCGGGAAGCAAGCTCGCGCAGCAGGCGAACCGCCTTGGTCACCGACTTGTTGGCGATCTCCGCCGGCTCGCTGGTCTTCACCGCGATCAGTGTGGTCGCCTTCGGCTCGCTCATGGCACCCCGATTTCTTCGGCGCATCCCATCTCAGGCGGGATGCAACTCACGTCTACTCGGTTTTCCCAATCGTTTAAATCTGCTCGCGCCGAATCCTTTTCGACCCAGCTGAGGTCATGCCCAGGTTGTGAGTGTGGGTCAGGCGGCGGTGAGTTCCCGGATTCCGCCGAGTCGGCCCTGGTGGAAGACGAGGGGTTCGCCGTGTCCGGTGTCCATCTGCAGGACCCGGGCGATGACGATGACGTGGTCGCCGCCGTCGAGTTCGTGGGTGACCTCGCAGTCGACGAAGGCGTGGGCCCCATTGATCCGGGGTGATCCAGCCTCAGAGAGGGACCAGTCGATGTCGGCGAACTTGTTGGGCTGCTTGCTCGAAAGTGCGCGGCAGACCGATTCCTGGCCGGCGGCGAGGACGCTGGCGCACAGTCGTCCGGCGGCGCGGACCTTGGGCCAGCTGGTGGAGGTGTGGGCGACGCTGAAGCTGACCAGCGGCGGGTCCAGGGACAGGGACTGGAAGGTGCCGACCACCAGGCCGCACGGGTATTCGGCGTCGGGGGTGATGCCGGAGAGGGCGACGACGCCGGTGGGCAGGTGGCCCATCACGGTGCGGTAGTGCGCCTGGTCGATGGTGACAGTGAGCATGGTGGCTCCTCTTCGGGTCATTTCGCTGACGACAGTCAGGTCAGAGCGAATGCGACTCAATTACGTTCATAATGTGAACGAACTGTTCAAACTGGTATCAGTATTGCGTCCTGGGTCACACTCTGTCAAGCGTGCAACGGTGACCGGTCCAACATCTGTGCGTCGGCGCCCACGCCGGTCCGTGACCGCCCGAGTGCGGGAACTATGTGCTCGAATCCATCTGCACCGCACGGTCGTGAATCTTCGCTCGCCAGTCGTCTCGGCTGCCATGGTGCTGGTGGCGACGCTTTTGCCGCTCAGGCTGCTGCGGGTGCAGGATTGCGCGAGGACTCGGGTGTTGTCGCGGCGCGCCAGGCATCGTGGTGGCGCCGGCCTGCCTGGGGGCGCGTCCGGCCTCCGTGGTGGTGGCTGATGAGGCTTGGCCCGAGGTGGCCTTGATGACCAAGGAGCCTATGTCACACCTTCAACCGAAACGTTCGGTATGTGACCATGCGCGGCGGGTGCTTTGGGACCCACTCGGCGTGAATCTTCCACCCCGCGCTAAGACGCGGGGGCAACGATCTCCACCACAATGTTCGTTCAGAAGTGAGAGCCTCTGACTGGTCGAGCTAGGCCGTGACCAGCTCACCGTCCGCATCGTCCTTGGCAGCACGCCGCCCCTTGGCGAGACGAGTGACATCGGCGAACAGATGTCAGAAGCGGGCACCTTGTGCAGCATTTGTGCCGCGGGCCAGCTTCAAGGCCGCCTGCGCTCCTTCATGAAGCAATTCGTAGTCCGCGGCGAGAGCTACGGTCCGGATTCCATTTTCGGCGCAGGACGCGACCATCTCCTGGCTTCCCCCGTAGGCAGCGACATCTAGTCCGTGACGAGTGCATGCCTCGGCGATTCTGCGAACGGCATCGAAGGTAGTTCCCCCCAGAACATCCGCGGCGGTACCGGCGAGGGACAGCGTGAGGTCTGCCGTACCGATGAGGATCCCGTCGAGTCCGGCCGTTGCGCAGATGTCGTCAGCTTCGGCCAGGCCGTTCGTGTCCTCGATCATCAGGTAGACCCGTTGAGGGGGTGCCGAGGCTGGGCGCAGTGCCGCCCGAACCGGGCCCCACGAGCGATGACCTTTGGGGGCGTAGCGGCAGTAACTCACTGCCTCGCGTGCTTGGGCGGCCGACCCGATCTGCGGCACGACGACGACGTCGGCCCCCATGTCGAGTGCCCAGTTGGCTTGCGCGTAGTTCGTCGCCTGCGTACGTACCCAGGCCTCAACGCCGGCACCCTGCACGGCTGAGAGCAAGGGCACGACGGAGCCTGTTCCGATTGCGCCGTGCTGCAAATCGATGACGGCCCAGTCGAATCCTGCTCGAACCATAAGTTCGGCAGCGAAGACGGAGTCGAGCGTCAACCAAGCGCCGAGCGAAGGCGAGGTCGAAGTCATTCTGTTGCACTCCATTCGATGGATCTATTGGGGACCGTCGGTGACCGCATTGCCACCCTCCTCCGTGCCAGCCGGCTGGGATGGAACGGGGAGCCAGGTCTTGCGCGGCCCCGTCGGCCAGCATGAAGTCGAAGTCGCAGCCTTGGTCGGCCTGCATGATGTGGTCGTGGACAATGTGGTCGTGGACCAGCCGCAGGCTTCCCTTCGAGGGGGGCGTCGGTGCGGTCGACGGGGTTCGTCCGTAGAACTCGTCGTCGTGTTGTTGATCCCGGCGGCAGCGACTTCGATCAACACCTCGCCCCGATCGGGTTGGGGAACAGCAACGTCGGTGCGGTACTCGAGCTTGTCGAGTCCTCCGTGGCCGGTCAGGAGAACTGCGGTCATGTCTTCCGGCAACAAGGTTGGCTCCTTCGGCATTTCTTGGGATGTGCTGCTCTGACTGTGGCGTTCGGCCTGCGAGAGCTCCGCGGTCTGTGAGAGTGCGCCGCCCGGCGCACCCTCACACCAGCGCGGCGACCGGTTCGCTGGAGGTGAAGGTCTGGACGAGTTCGCCGATATCGGTGATGCGACTACGCAGCACGTCACCGGGGCCCAAGAACCGCTGCGGTGTCCGGCCCACCCCCACACCGGCAGGCGTGCCGGTGAACACCACGTCGCCGGGGTAGAGCTCGAGGGTGTGCGACAAGTGCTCGATCAACGCCGGAACCGGGAAGATCATCTGTGCAGTGCGTCCGAACTGGACGAGTTCGCCGTTGATGCCGGCCTCGAGCGTGAGATCGTTCGGATCGTCGAATTCGTCGATCGTCACCAGCGCCGGTCCGATCGGGGCGAACCCGCGATGCGACTTGGCCAGGCTGAACTGCGGAACCGGTCCGGCCAACTGCCGGCCGCGGTCGGACAGATCCTGTCCGATGGACAACCCCGCGACGGACTCCCATGCCCGATCGGCCGGGATGTTGCGTCCACCCCGGCCGATCACGACCACCAGTTCGACCTCCCAGTCCACCGTCTCCGAGGGAAGAGACACCGTGGTGACCGGGCCGGAGATCGCCGAGGCGAATTTCGTGAAGATCACCGGCGACTCGGGCCGCTCCACCCCGGATTCCGCCGCGTGGTCGGCATAGTTCAATCCGACGGCGAACACCTGGCGCGGAGCCGGCACCGGCGCCCCGAGCCGACCCGGGTCGATTCCGCCGCATTGCGTCGGGGTGACCCGGTCGCGGTTACCCGTGTACCAGGTGACGAACTCCGCCCACCGCTCGTAAATCTTCTGCGGTTCGGCAGAAAAGTAGCCGTGGCTTTCCGCCTCGACATCGACGAGGCCGTTTCGCGTCGACACCTGTAGGCGGCCATCGAGATTGATCAACCGCACCTGAAACTCTCCCATTGTGTGCTCTGCGTGTTTCGATTCCGTCGACGGGGGACGCGATTGTCCGGCGAACGCGTGACCTGTGCGCGCGGTTGTGGGGATCGCATCGACCCGCTGATCGAGCACCGATGTGCCGCGGCCGCTGACGGGTCGCGATTCCCCGGACCCGTCTGGACACCGTGAGCGCGTAGACGAGCCCGACCCGGTACCGCCGGCCGTTCCGTGCGCCGGTTGCACGTTCTGCGCGACCGCCAACGGATTCCTCACTATTTGAACAGTTCGTTCATTGTGCGTGGTTGATGATAGTGCGGTGTAGATCACAGCTTGTCAAGGCGGGGGCACGGCGCGGACGCCGCGGGGGCCCGCGCAGGCAGTCGGCGCGTGGGGGGCGCCCGTTTGCGTCCGTCTCGAATTGCACAGCCGAAGTGCACCATTTGGGGATCGTGCCCGAGGTGGATCCTGCTCGACCTCGCGTCTGCCCTGGAAATGGCAGGTTCGTCGCAGTGGCGTGAAATGGGGTCTTGACGGGCCGTGAGGCCCATGTCACACTTTTGATCGTAACGTTCACTTATTGAACGTACGTGGTGTCGGTGATGGAACTTCGTTCTGCCGACGCACGTGAACACTTCATCCCCGCCTTTCCCCGCCCCGGACGGCATTCGCACCGTCCACGTCGGCTGTCATGTCGACGCGCACCAGCAAGGAGTGACCTGGTGACGATTACCAACACGGATTCCGTCGGAGAGTATGAGGACGGCCCCGTCGGCACGAAGGCCGACCAAGGTCCGGTCGACAAGAAGCGATTCCTGGTCAAGCTGACCGGTGTGATCGCCGGTGGCATGTTCATCGACGGCTACATCCTCGGCATCGTCGGCACCGTCATCGGTGCCATCACCCTCGATTTGGATATGTCGCTGTACTGGGAGGGGCTCATCGGCGCCTCCGCGCTCATCGGCATCTTCGTCGGCGGCCCTCTCGGCGGTTGGCTCGCCGACAAACTCGGCCGCAAGCCGCTGTTCGCGATCGACCTGGCGATCTTCATCCTCGGATCGGTTATGCAGTTCTTCGTCGACTCGGCCTGGCAACTGTTCGCCGTCCGATTACTGATGGGCATCGCGATCGGCGCCGACTACTCCGTCGGCTGGCCACTGCTCTCCGAATTCGCCCCCCGGCGGTTGCGCGGCAAGCTGCTGGCCTACTGCGAGGTCGCCTGGTATGTCGGCTTCATGTTCGCCTTCGTCGCCGGCTTCCTGATGACCACCGTGTGGTCCCTCGACTGGCGGATCGTGCTCGGGTCGAGCACCGTTCCGGCAGTGATTCTGTTCCTGGCCAGGTTGGGTATGCCCGAATCGCCGCGTTGGCTGATGAACAAGGGCCGCACCGAAGAGGCAACCGAGATCGCCCACGCTTACCTCGAGGACCCGTCCGATGTCGTCGACATCGCCAACGAGGGCACCCGCAAGGGCACCTTCGGGATGCTGTTCTCCCCGGCCTACCGGCGGGCGACGATCTTCATCTCGGTCTTCTGGTTCTGCGCGGTGGCACCGTATTTCGCGATCGCCACGTTCGCCGCCAGCGTGCTGGAGGGCTACGGTCTCGGTGACGGACTCGTCGGCGCCATCGGGGTCAACGGCCTCGCCCTGGTCGGTGTCATGGTCTCGGTCCTGCTGATCGAACGCGTCGGCCGCCGGAAGCTGACCATCCCGCAGCAGTGGGTCTGCGCGGTGGTCCTGCTGATCATCGGATTGTGGTCGTCCGCGCCGCCCGCGGTGGTGCTGATCTGCTTCCTGGTCTTCGCGTTCGCCAACGCCATGTCCACCGCCCTGACCGGGGTCTACCCGGGCGAGATCTTCCCGACCGAGATCCGGGGCCTCGGCACCGGTTTCGCGACCGCGTTCAGCCGCGTCGGCGCCGGCCTGGGCACGTTCCTGCTGCCCTGGTCGATGCACAACCTCGGCGCCGGGATCACGATGCTCATCGCCGCCGGCATCTGCATCGTCGGCGCCGCAGTCTCCCAGGTCCTCGCCCCGGAAACGATGGGCCGCAACCTCAGCGAAACCTCGGCCCCGCGCGGCGGTCAGCCCGCGCGGACGTGACCGATTCGCCTTCTCGCGGGCGATCGCGGGATGGCGAGAACGTAGGGGCGCAGCCCCGGAAACCGGAGTCCGTACCAGGGCTCCGGTCTTCCGGTGCGTGCACGCGAATTGCCGATCCCCGAAACCTCGGAGGAGGGGTCCCGGCCGCAGATCGGTGCTGCGGCCGCAGGGTTCCGGAGCCCGAGGAGGGATTATTCGCCGGCCGAGTCCTGCCAGAACACGTCGACGAGGCGGTCGACGATGGCCTGCATCTGCTGGAGCGCTTCGGGGATGCGGTCGCGCCCGAAGCGGTAGCGGGGGCTGTTGAGGGTCAAGATCGCCACCAGCGTGCCCGAGGAGTCCCGCACCGGCCGCGACAGCGAAATCAGCTCCTCTTCGAGTTCGTTGTCGATGATGCCGAACCCCTGCTCGCGGACCTGGGCGAGTTCCCGGAGCAGAACGGCACGATCGGTGATGGTGTGGGAGGTAAAGGCCTCGAGCTTCTCGGGCAGCAGCGCGAGCACCTTGTCCAGCGGCATCTCGGCGAGCAGCACCTTGCCGGTGGAGCTGGCGTGCAGCGGATATTGCTGGCCGACCATGTGCGATGACATGCGGCTCATGATCCCGACCACGTGCGACCCGGCGGCCTCGGCGACCAGGTCCAGGCCGTCGTGCGAATTCGGCACCGACAGCGTCACCGATTCGTTGAACTTGTCGGCCAACTCCTGCAGCAGCGGTTGTGCGCGCGCAACGAGGCCGGCGTAGGGGTCGGCGCGCCGTCCGAGGCGGGCCATTTCCCAGCCGAGGATGTAGTTGTTGTCGATTCGGTCCACGAGCCCAGTGCGTTCGAGGCTGTAGAGCAGACGGAACGCGGTGGGCCGGGAGATCCCGACCCCCTTCGCGAGCGTGGTCACGGTGGCGCCGGTGCGCGGGTGCGCGGCCAACTCCCGTAGCAGCCGAACCGCTTTGGTCACCGACTTGTTCGTCATCTCCGTCGGTTCGGGTACTTCGTTCATGCCACCCCTTTGTCGTGTCGGTGCGCACCCATATCCTTCGGGTAACGTTCTTCCACGACCACTCTACCGCCCCGGCGTTCATATAGTGAACGCCGGGGCGGTAGGGGGTGGCGAAATATCGAGCGCATACCGCGCGCTCGCCGATGGTCAGGACTGGGCGCGGCCCCAAGTGGACGATTCGCCGGCGGCGTTGACCGTACGGGGGATCTCGAGCGGGTTGCGTTCCTGAATCGGTGCGGGCAGGAGCACCTCCGGGGCGTCCTGGTAGGTGACCGGGCGCAGGAATCGGCGGATCGCGGTGGTGCCCACCGAGGTATGCGAGACCGCGGTGGTGGCGGGGTAGGGACCGCCGTGGTGCTGGGCGGGGGTGACCGCCACGCCCGTCGGCCAGCCGTTGAACACCAGTCGACCGGCGCGGGTGGCGGCGATCCGGGTGATCCTGCGGAGCTGGTCGCGTTCGTCGGGGGTCGGTTCGGTGCGGGTGTGCACAGTCACGGTCAGAGTGCCGTCGACACCGTTCAGGACTCGGTTCACCTCGTCCTCGGTGCCGTACTCCGCGATGATCGCGGCGGGGCCGAAACTCTCCTCGAGCAGCGTGTCCGCCTGGGCGACCAGCTGCTCGGCACTGGTGCGCAGCAGCGTCGGAGTGACCTCGGGTACCCCACTCTCGCCGGTCGAGGCGGTGCCCTTGACGAGGACCTCGACGCCGGGTGCCGCGGCGGCCTCCTCGATCCGATGGTGGTAACCCTCGGCGATCTTCGCGGTGAGCATCCGCGCCGCGGGCACCTGCTGGGCGAGGGCGGTGATCTGCTCGGTGACCGGCGATCCGGCGGGCACCAGCAGGATGCCGGGTTTGGTGCAGAACTGTCCGGCTCCGAGGGTGAACGAACCGACGAAGCCGGACGCGATCGCCTCGGCACGCTCGTCGAGTGCACCGGCGGTGACGACGGCCGGGTTGACGCTGCCGAGTTCACCGAAGAAGGGGATCGGGTTGGGTCGGGCGGCGGCGATGTCGAACAGGGCACGGCCACCGGCGACCGACCCGGTGAAGGCGGCAGCGGCGATCCGCGGGTCCTCGAGGGC
>NZ_JAAOQS010000075.1:0-47877 GCF_011603105.1 Rhodococcus sp. A14
GCGGCCACCGCCCTCACCCGGCGGAAATTTGACCCTCGTCGAACTGCTGATCGCTTACAGACGCGACTGCAAGCGGTCTATCAGCGCAGACAACACGATTGGCGACGCCAACTACAGATACCACCTGCACCAGTTGCTTCCTCGTCCACCACCGCAGCCGCCTCGCCGACCCTGCGCAACAACTCTGCCGCGACTGCGCCTGAGAACGTCGGAGCATCCGAGAAGCTCGGCGTCGTCAGATTGAGCGGAGTCCGCCACAGTCACTGCATCGCCACACCCTCGAGCCGACACCACGGTCTAATTCGCCCCTCTACGGACCTCCCTGCGGACCCGAGGCGACACGCGGTGGGGCGGGCGGGGCTCGAACCCGCGACCAATGGATTATGAGTCCACGGCTCTAACCGACTGAGCTACCGCCCCATCACCGCACTACCCCGCTCTCGCGGGACCTGGCGATGGTATCTCCACACCGCCGACCGTCCCCGCTCACGCTCCGGGGGAAGGTCTTCACACGCGGCCGAAGAGCTGCCGCACCCCACCGTTGCCATCGACGGCATACAGCGCCATCCCCAACAGATCCAGAATCCGTTGCGGTGCCCGCCCCGCAGCTTCCACCGATCCAGGCTCGTCACGCACGACCAACACAAACGACACCGACTGATCCGCCTCGCTCGGCATCCGCCGCACGAGCTGCCCGATGGCGGTATCGACATCCAAACCCGGCGCGGAGCTCGCAGCCTTGACCTCCCCTCCATTTCCGAGTCCGCCCTCGGGATTGGCCGGTCTCGGTAAGAGTCCCTTCCACATCATCGACAGGAGCCAGTCCGCATGACCTCTGCGACAGAACAGCCCGGGCACGGCAGCAACTCGAACCCCCAGTAAGCGCCCTCTACCACCCCACTCTCGGAGTTCATGATCTCGAGGCCGCCCGCACGTGGTTCAGGCGGGTGTTCGAACTTCCCGATCTGCGGTGGGAGGACACCCTCGATGTCTCCCTCCTCGAACCCGACTATCCGATCAACTACTCATTCTTCATGTTCATCAAGGACTTTGACTTCGTAGTCTTGTGCCCAGAGCTCCACGCGCGAGGGTCACTCGCGGGACAATCGCGGGGCGGGCGTACCGGACGGAATGATCGGCATCGGCTGGTACACAAACGATGCCACGGCGTTGTTCGGGCGCCTCGCGCAGTTCGGCTTCCCCGCACACGATAAAAAGGTCGAGAGATCACCTCGTCGAATCCCCGGTGTCGTCGATCGCGCCCGACATCCTGGTTGGATTCACCTTTCCCGAACAGGCGGGGATGCGCCACGAGTTCGAAGAACTCGGGAAACGCCATCGGGACTTCCACGCACAGAAGGCCGATCCCCGACTTCGGCCCGGATGGACCACACCCGGGGTGGACCCAGCCGACCCCCTCGGAATCGTCCGCAGCAGCCACCATACGATCCTCACCCCCGACCTTGCGCGTGCATCGCGTCTGTCTGTCGACGCAGCGGGTGGACGCATCATCGGCAAGCAGCGGAACCATGAACCGGACGCCAGTACGACGTTCATGCAATTGGGCGATGCTGTGGTGGAGTTCGCCGTGCCCGACGCAGACACGATGCACGAAAAGCGGGTATCCGAGGGAAACGATCACTACCTCGGGATCAGTCTGGAGGTCGCGAACCTGGACAACGTGAGCGCCCACCTGTCTTCGGTGGGCCTGACACCGCGTCGCCCAGACCGCGACGTGGTCACCATTGATCCGGACGACGCCTTCGGAATGCAGTGGCGGTTCATCCGCACGCTTCCCTACAAGCAATCAGGGCGCACTCGTGCCGGTCAACTTTTACCGGTTGCGCGCCGAATTTGGTGCTTGAGCAGGTTCAATCGCGGTCCATCTCCTCGTTTCCCGCACTGAGAGGGCGAGCCTATCGGTGGGGTGGTGACGTAGACGACCGGGATGCGATCGCCGGAGCGCACCGCACCCAATGGATCCGCGACGACACCCCAAGCAGTGACCGCCGCACCCGCCTCCAACCCGGCGACGTCATCATCCGGATCAGCGAGACGACACCTGGCTGCACCTGCCGGCCGTCGTCGACGCCGGCCCGGTCCGCATCCCAGACACCCGCCACGCCGTGGTCTACCGAATACGCGCCCGCAGCGATCTCGAGCCCCTGCCCGTAGCCGATGCCGCGCACGCCCTCGCCGACCGCGGTCATCCCAATCCGCGCCCGCACCTCGACCACCGCGTCGTCTCCCCCGGCCTGCGCGCCGCGCTGCTGCGCCTGTGGAAGCTGTGACCAGCCCCTGGAACCGCTGATCGGACGGCCGCGCCCCCGGGGATGGTTGATCGCGCTCTCTGTCTCGGGGCCGGCGACGGCCCGGACCGCGGTGGTCGATCGGCACGGTAGTCAGGCGTTGTCTATGTCATAGCCTTCCTCACGCGCGATGATGACCGTGACCTCCGCGAAGGTGATCACGCCTCGGATCAGGTCGACGAGCAGATCCTTGTCCCGATCGCTCATTTGCCGGCCCTCGATGGCCATGATCGGTTCCATCGCGGCCACAGCCGCGCGGGCCTCGTCCTCGGTCTTACGCGGGGATGTCACAACCACCAGCACATCACATCTCACCGACCGGCAGGCGAGGCGACGGTGCGCTCCCCTGGGTGCGTCGGTGGCCGGTGGATAGCGTGTGAGCGTGGACGAGGCGAGACTGGCGATCGAGGATGCGGCCCGTACGGCGAACTTCGGCGAGGTGACTATTGACGACGGTCAGGGCGATCACCTCCGAATTGAGCGTGCTCAACGCACCGGCCAGCGTCCTCCGGTTGTCCCGGCTGCACTCCCCGGCAACGATCAGGTCCTCCGAGCGGTCCGTCCGGAACGGCCAGTACCTCGTTGAGGTCGAACCGCACCGCCTCGACCTCGGTCTCCAGGTTCTTCATGGCCTACTCGACCCGATCGAGCTGTTGGCGGTATATCCCGACCAGGATCGGTTAACACATCACATCTACACGCAGGCTGACCTCACCGCAGTTGATCCCGTGAGCCTGTCCTGGACAGCAGTTCACCGGATCAACTGGGTTCATCCCAGGCCGCGAGACTCCTATACCGTAGTGGCGTGGAGTTTTTCCGCCGGAGAGCGGCTGTAGAAGTCATCTGCAGCAGATGCCGGCATCTCGATGCCATATCGGTTCTGCAGTTCATCGGTCATGGCCATGAGCTTGGCCATGTCGTATTGATTGATGTTGCGGTGCGTCTTGATCAGGTTGTCGTTCTTCAGTACTGGGTTGTAGTTCATAATTTCGTCCCGGAACTCCTGCCCTTCGCCTGTCATCAGCCGCTTGGCGTCCCATACTGCAAGCTGAATCAGGCGGTCCCAAGTCATGTATGTGAGGCCGGGGAAGTGCACGGCTCCGGCCGCGTACAGCCCCTCGACCTTACTTGCGATAGTGCCAAGGTGGAATTTGGGTGATCCCTCGTCCCGGTCGAGGAGCTTGGGGTCGAGCCACGGAATGTCGAAGACGTACCCCGTTGCGCAGATGATGAGGTCGACCTCGGCAGAGGTGCCGTCGACGAACTGAACGGTCTTCCCGCTGATCGACTCGATGTCCTGATGCGCCTGGAGGTGTCCATGTGCAATCTGGTACGGCACTTGGTCATTCATGATGTAGTGCGTGGCGCCAACTTCGTGATCCGGCTTCTGCAGACCGAACGACGTAAGGTCTCCAACACTCTCAAGGGCCAACTGCATGGCTTCGGCCTCAGTCAACTCGCTGAGTGGAGTGACTGCTTGGGGAACCTTGCCGGTACGGCTCAGTAGCTGCATGATCGGCTGGCCGAAAAGGAGTTTCGGGAAGAAGTGGTATCCGCGGCGCACAGAGAGATGAGCAATCTTGCCCGCTATTGCGGCGTCGCATGCGATATCGACGCCACTATTGCCCGCGCCGATGACCAGGACCCGCTTACCGACAACCTGCTCGATTCGCTTGTACTTGTTGCTGTGAAAGACCTCACCCTCGAAATTCTGGAGACCGTTGATCGCGGGCAGGTAGGGGGTGCGCTGGAGGCCGCAGGCCCACACGACACCGCGGTACAAAACTTCGGCTCCGTCCGAAGTCTTGACGACCCAACGTTGCCCTTCGTCAGTCTCGACCGGATAGGCCTCCGTTACGTCTTTTCCGGTGATTACGTACTGGTCGAGATCGTGGTCGCGCGCGAATGCGCGTATGAAGTCGCAGACTTCGTGCCATGCGGGGAAGACCGCGAGGCCTTCCGGCATGGGATAACCGACCATGGCGCTGCTGGCGCGGTCCGAGATGAAGTTGCATGACTCGTAAACCGGGCTGGTTGGGTTGTCGATGTTCCAGATTCCACCGACGGCGTCGTGTCGCTCGAGGATGTCGATGTCTAGCCCGCCCCGCTTGAAAGCACGGGCGGCGATCAGACCATTTGGTCCGGCGCCAACGATTGCGAAGCGATTCTCTCGATTCTCCACTGGTGTTCCTCTGCTGCTCTCGCGTTTGATGCCATTGTTCGGGTCGTGGTCGGCGTGTGGTTCAGCCGAAGTCGTAGTAGTCGGTCAGGCGACTGCTTTTGAACGTCATGAAGGTGACCAATTCGAGGGTATGAGCTCGCCCTTCATTCCGAATCCGGGAATGTTAGCCAAGAGGGGTACCGCTCCGCACGTGACGCAATACGATAGTGGGCTTACCTACCTGCCTGATGAGCGAGCGTTCGCTGATTCCCCTGCCTGGCAGGCAGGATCGCAGGGAAATCCTTCATCATTTGGGTGGCTGAGGCGGCGCCGGTGTGGTCGACGTCGCCTGACGTGTGTCGCATGCGGATCTTCTCGTCGAGTAGCTCAGTGAGGCACTCGTAATCACTGGCGCTACACGCAGTGGCACAAGTATCTGCGAGCTTCTGCGGCCTAGTTGCGGGATGGGTGTTCATCGGCCTCCTTGTTGCTTGCCGGCGCCCTCGTATCAACCGACCGACTGTTTGAATAACTTTAGCGTCGATCACAGAGAATGGAAAGGCACTTGATGAGGTTCGGCGGAGAAACGGATGAGGCTGCTCCCACTGTGCGGACGTGCGCGGGTCCTAGGTGCTACAAGCGTATGCCCGGATTCCTGACCGGGATGAAGCATGTAGACCGGCCAGTATGGGTTGCGGCTGCGGCGTCAGAGCCCGGTAGCGATCCTGATATGGGACAGCCAGATGCGAGGCATGCCCTACACCTAATGTCCTGACTGGAGGTACCGGCGCAGGACAACCTGCACCTCGTCAGTCCAGTAACTCCACAACACGGCCACCCCCTGGCCGCCCGCCACGCACATCGCCTGGAATCTCTACCCTCCTCCCTGGACATACAATCCACGAATCAGCATTCCGACGATGCGTGCGCCGGACCTTCCGAAGAGGTTCCCGAGTGCGAGGGCGCCGCCGTGCGGGTTGACCTTCTCGATGGGACGCCGAGTGCGCGATAGGTAGGTATGACGCTCGCGGCGAATGCCTCGTGGATCTCGACACTGCCGAGGTCCACGACTCCGAGGCCGGCTCGTGCAGAGCACGACGTGCTGCGCCGATGGTAGCGATCCCCATGATCTCGGGCGAGATCGCGTGCAGCGCAATACCGACCATTCGTGGTTTAAACGATGAGCGACGCACTCTGCAGTCCCGTCGTCGACGAGCGTCAGGCCGGCTGCCTCGTCGCTGGACGGACACGAGTTGACGGCGGTGGCCCGACCACCCTCACGAAACACCGGCGAGAGGCCCGCCATCTTCGACAGGGTGGATCCGGCACGAGAGCTTTCATCGGGGTCGAATACCGTCCCGTTCTTGCTCGCTGGGAAAGATCCCATCATCCCAAACCATTGAATCGCGTGCTATCAATGCGAGTTCGTGACTCCGTTGATACCACGGTGCCACATGGGGATGGTTGCGCGCCGCCGCCGGCAGTATTGGACCTGATATGCGCGGATGCAGCACCTACCGTTATCCGAATAACATCGCAAGTCAGACCTCTTCAAGAGATCGAGCCTGTTCAACGATCCGCTTGATCGCTTTCAGAGTTGCGGGAATCCCGGACAGTGCCGCGTCACGCCGCACGCCGAGTTGAGCTTCGGCGTCGTCCCCGAACATCTCCTCGAATACCTGGAAACCCGCCGGCTGGACGGCCCACGATTCGGTAAGCGACGTACCGTCCCCCTCGGGCATAAGGCGATAACTCCAGCGGACTACGTTGCCCATCACCAGCCAGGCGAACTCAACCGGTTCCTCGGCGCTGACCACCAAGGACTCCGTCTCCCAGATCTTGCCGTCTGCCTCGTTCCGACCATGGAACCAGGCACCGACCTCGAGACCGGTCGCGGGTGCCTTCCACCACGCAGCGCGACAGACCGGACTCCATTCACCTGTTCGTTCGATCTGGGCCACGACATCCCAAACCTGCTGCGGGGTGGCGTCGATGTGGATCGACTCGGAATGGGAGTAGTAGCAGCGATCACGAGTAATCCGTGACATCAACCAGAACCTTTCTTTCACGTCCCTAAGCCCCGCTGTTCCGGAGCCAACGAAGCCGCGGCCTGCGTCGTCGACGACGGCCCGATTTCGGCGAGCAGTGCCGGATACGCCCGATGTACTTGGGTTGCGACTGCAGATGCCACAACTGCCTTGAGGAGGTCGCCGGGAAGGAAGGTCCCGTTCGCGACGACCGCTGCCCACACCGTCAGATCGGTGCGTAGCACCATGCCGGCGATACCGAACACGTACAACACCACGATGCCGCCCAGAACATTGATCGCCACGCCCGGAATCAACCGGTAGCGGGGCAGCATCCGCACCGACAACCAGCCGATCACGGCAACGACGACGGTTCGAGGACACGCTTCAGGCTTACTGACAAAAGGACACCGAAACTCGTGGCGACCGCCCATGGAGGATCAGGTCCCCGAGGACACCTACCTCACATCGACGACGCGATGGTCGTTTACGACAGTCGCTCGATAACCATCGCCATCCCCTGCCCACCACCGACGCACATCGTCTCGAGTCCCAAGGTTCCGTCACGCGCGCTCAGGTTGTTCAGCAGTGTCGCGGTGATCCGCACGCCGGTCATCCCGAACGGATGACCCAGCGCGATGGCACCGCCTGCCACGTTGAGTTTGTCTTCGTCGATCTTCAGGTCGCGTGCCGACGCAATCACCTGGACGGCGAAAGCCTCGTTGATCTCGACGAGGTCGATGTCATCGATGGTCAGGCCCGCTGTTGCCAAGGCACGCCGCGATGCTTCAACCGGTCCGAGTCCCATGATCTCGGGGGACAACCCGGATACACCGGTTGAGACGATCCGCGCGAGCGGCGTCAGTCCGAGTTCCTTGGCCTTCGTATCGGACATGATTACCGCTGCGGCAGCGCCGTCGTTCAGGGGGCAGGCGTTGCCGGCGGTGACGGTTCCGTCTGGTCGGAAGACGGGCTTCAGCCCACTAATCTTATCGTAGGTGGTCCCAGGCCGAGGGCTGTCGTCGGTGTCGACAATCGTGCCGTCGGGCAACGTCACCGGGGTGATCTCCCGCGCGAAATGACCTGTGGCGATGTGCTGCTCGGCGAGGTTCTGGCTCCGCACCGCCCAGCGGTCCTGTTCTTCACGCTTGATGCCGGCGAGCTGGGCGACGTTCTCCGCCGTCTGACCCATCGACATGTAGACGTCGGGCTGCAGACCTTGGGCTCGCGGATCGCTCCATGTCCGTCCACCGGCCGCGAAATCGTTGGTGCGGCGCTCGGCGTCGGCGAAGAACGGATTGTGCGTGTCCGGGAACGAATCCGGGCTTCCCTGCGCTGCGCGGGTGACCTGCTCAACACCTGCGGAGATGAACACGTCCCCCTCGCCCGCCCTGATGGCGTGCAGCGCCATCCGTGTGGTCTGCACCGAGGAGGCGCAGTACCGGTTGACCGTCGTTCCCGGTATCGCGTCATGCCCCAACCGGACAGCGACGCTGCGAGCAATGTTGAAACCCTGCTCACCCCCGGGCCATCCGCATCCCAGCATGAGATCGTCGACGGCGCGGGGGTCGAGTTCGGGGATCTGCGCCAGCGCCGCGCCCACCATCTGAGCGGCAAGGTCGTCGCCGCGGATGTCGACGAGCGACCCCTTTCCGGCGCGACCGATCGGCGAGCGGGCGATGGCGACGATGACTGCCTCAGGCACTATTTGTTCACCATTTCCGTTGAGTTGAAGGCGGCGTTGAAGTCGGCGTTGAACCGCTGGATAGCCCCCTTGAGGCCGTGCTCCTTGATCCAGGACTGGAACTCGTGCACCTCGGGGGTCACGTGCAGCAGAGCATCGGTCTCGGCACCCATCCGCATGTAGCTGAGCAGACCGGAGGTCTCGGCCGCGCGGTTCACCGCTTCCTTCTTGAGCTTGAGGAGCTCGAGCGGGGTGCGGGCAATGGAATGCGCGGTGCGACGTACGTGCTCGTCGAACTCGTCCGCCGGAACGGACTCCGCGGCCCAACCCCATTCGGCCGCTGTCTTGCCGCTGATCGTGCGTCCGGCGTCGAAGCTCATCAGTTTGGCGCGCTTGGGTCCAACGAGGTGCTCCCACAGCGGCGAGATGTAGCCGCCTCCGAGCGGCAACGCGGGCGACGCCATGATCTTCGTGTCGTCGGCGACGATTGTGATGTCGCAGAGGGATGCGAGCTGGGTTCCGCCCGCGGCGCAGACGCCGTGGACGGCCGCGATGACGGGCTGGGGCTGGCGCCAGATCTGGGTGAACCGTTCGACGTTCGACAGCAGGCGGTCACGGTCCTGAATGGCGGTGCGCTCGGCGGCATAGCCGACCTCGGAGGAGTCCGGTGCGATGTCGTAGCCCGAACAGAAGGCGCGTCCGGCGCCGCGGAGCACGATGACCCGTGCATCGCTCCGCGCGAGCTCCTTCAACGTGGATTCGAGCATTTCCAGTAGCAGGTCGTCCATGGCGTTGAGGCGTTTCGGACGGTTGAGCGTCAGCCAGACGACATGGCCGTCGTGCTCGACGAGAAGAGGGGCGTCGTTCATGGGACAGATCCTTCGGAAGACTAGGCGACGAATGCGAGTGGGCGAATGGGGGAACCTGTGCCGCCCTTGATGCGGAGTGCCGAGGCGACGAAGAAGAACTCGTCGATGCGGTCGGCGGCCAGCCCCTCGAGCGACAGGGACTCCATGATCGGAATGCCGCAATCGACGAGCATGTGCACGTGGACGTCGAGTGCGGGTGTCGTGAAGCTGGGCTTGTGCTCGAAGTTGACGGTGTCGCTGCCAACGGCGCGCACACCGCGTTCGGACAACCAGCGGGCGCCCGAGAGGGAGACGCCCGGCAGGCCGGTGCCGATTCCCAGGTACTTGTCGCTGTCGGACCAGTACTTCATCCACCCGGTGCGGAAGATGACGATCGAGCCGGGTTCCGGAGCTTGGCGGTCCGCGAACCAGGCGTCGAGTTCCGTGGCACCGAATCCGTCCGCCGGTGTCAGCTCCCGGCCGAACAGCCGCTCGCCGTCCACCAGATGTCCGGGGCCGATCAGCGGCGGCAGTTCCTCCACCGATCCGACGGAGACCCCGTCGTAGGATCGCTGCTTGTCGTCGACTTCCCGGCCGCCGAAGATGCATCCGTCCAACGAGATATGTCCTGGCGCGTCCACGTGGGTGCCGACGTGCGCGCCCATCGTGAGCATCTCCATTGCCGACGAGATGCCGCCCGGGTAAGGATGCTCGCCGTGCTTCTTGACCAACGCATACGAGAACGGCGGATGCGCGGCGTGATGAGTCATGCCCGTCTCGAGCAGAACTGCGAGGTCGTATGCGCGGGTGCTGCCCTGGGGCCAGTCGACCGTGCCGTCCCAGGTGCTGCCGCCCCAGTTCTGTTCGTGTCGTGTCGCCACTGCGACCTCTTCCTTCTGCGTCATCGGACGGCCTCCAGGATCTTCTCGATTGTGTCGGGTATCTCGCCGGCCACTGCCGGCTCGGCTATGGCGAACGACACCGGGCACGAGCGGTACGCCGCTTCCAATGCGGATACCACCTCGGCCCGATCTCGTTGCGCGAGAGCACGCACCGGTCCACCGAGCCTGGCGGGGAACGCAAAGCCCTCGGTGAGTGCGACATCGATGTCGGAGGCGCGCTCGGCGACGCCGGCTTCGACCAGTCCGGCGGCCGCGCACACCATCGACGCCAACACTCGGTCGCGGATCTCGTCGCCGGACACGGGCCGGGCGGTGACACCTGCATCGGCGCGCGCCTTCTCGATGATCGCGTCCACCCGGGGATCGACGACACCGCGTTTGGCGCCGTCGGGATAGTCGTACCACCCGGCACCGGTCTTCTTGCCCAATCTGCCAGCTTCGCAGAGTCGGTCCGCGATGTCGACGTACCGCTGCCGCGGGTCGCGGGTGTCAGCAAGGCGTTTGCGCCGCGCCCACGCGATATCGAGACCGGACATGTCGGCTACCGCGAAAGGCCCGATCGCGAAACCCAATTCGATCAGCGCCGCGTCGACCTCGGCCGGCGACGCACCGTCCTCGACAAGGAACTCTGCCTGCATGCGGTAGTCCGCATACACGCGATTGGCCACGAAGCCGTCGCCCATGCCAGCCGGTATCGGGGTCTTACCCAATCGCGTCGCGAGCGCCGACAGCACCGCGAGCGTGCGCTCGTCGGTCGTCGCCGTCCGGATGATCTCGACGAGGGGGTTGCGGTCGGGTGGATTGAAGAAGTGCAAACCGGCAAACCGCCCGGGCACGGTGAGAACCGATGCCATCTCGTTCAGGTCGAGATAAGACGTGTTACTGACAATCACAGCAGTCTCGCGCAGGTGCGGTTCGACCTCACGCAGCAGCGACTTCTTGACGTCCATGTCCTCGAAGACCGCGTCGATGATTACGTCGGCGCGGCCGAGATCCGCGGTCGAATCGGTGGCCGTGATTCCGTTGCGATCCGCCACACGGTCGAGTGCGGCACGATTGCTGTCGAACACGATCACCTCGTACCCGCGGGCGCTGAAGGCGCCGGCGAGCGCGGCGCCCATGGTGCCGGCACCGGCAATGCCGATGGTCGTGATCTGCGGCGCCGGAGTCCGGGACCGTACCGCTTTGGCGGCGCGACGTTTCGCGAAGAACAGGTACCGCAGGTTCGCTGCCTCATCCGTGACTCGCAGTGCGTCGAAGAGGGCGCGCTCGCGTCGCAGGGCTTCCCTTCCGTCGAGGGACGCTCCGGCGCAGACCATGTCGACGGCCGCGAGCACGTTCGGTCGCGCCCGCTTGCTTACTGCCGCTCTGGCGGCATCGACTACGGTCTCGTCGGATTCGGGTGCCGGTTTGTCGACGAGGCGGTTCTTGGTTCCGAGGGTGGCCGCGCGTTCCACGGCCCTCGCGAGCAGTATGTCGGCCGGGACGACCTCGTCGAGCAGCCCCAGGGAGAGCGCCTCGTCTGCCTTGACCCGGCGCGCCGACGCCACCAGGTCGACGGCAGAGGGTACGCCCACCAGCCGTGCGGTGCGCACGGTGCCGCCCGCACCGGGCAGGATGCCGAGGGTGACCTCCGGGAAGCCGACGACCGTCGTTGGATCGCCGATCCGAAGGTCACAGCCCAGCGCGAGTTCCAGGCCGCCGCCGAGCGCGAGGCCGGTGAGCGCGGCGACGACGGGGACGTCGAGGTTCTCGATCCGGGCGATCACGTCGGGGAGTTGCGGGGCCTGCATCGGCCGGTCGAACTCGGAGATGTCGGAGCCCGCGTAGAAATGTGTGCCCGCCGACGCGAGGACGACACCCGTCAGTCCGCGCCGGGCGGCCACGCGGTCGAGCGCATCGGCGAGGGCGCTGCGCATCGCGGTGTTGCCCATGTTGACGGGCGGGTTGTCGATGGTGAGCACGGCGACGCCGTTGGTTTCTTCGATCTCGACGATCACGGTGCGCGCCCGTCGATCAGTTCGAGACCGGTGCGTTCGCGCAGCGACTGGAGATCGCTGCCATCGAATATTTCCAGCACGCGTGCCCCGTCCGGGCCCGTCTCGAACAACGCGATGTCGGTGTAGACGCGCTCGACGCAGCCCGGTCCGGTGAGCGGATACGTGCAGTTCCGCACGAGCTTGCACTCCCCTGCTCGGGAGAACAGATCCATGATGACGAACACGCGTCGCGCGCCGGCGGCGAGGTCCATCGCACCGCCGACACCGGGGATGACGGAGGGATTGTCGGTGCGCCAATTCGCGAGGTCGCCGCGGGTCGAGACCTGGTAGGCACCCATCACGCACACGTCGAGGTGTCCGCCGCGCATCATCCCGAAGGAGTCGGCATGGTGGAAGTACGAGGCGCCGACGGTCTCGGTGACGTAGATCTTGCCGGCGTTGATGAGATCCGGGTCCTCACTGCCCTGCTCGGCCGCGGGGCCCATGCCCAACATCCCGTTCTCGGTGTGGAGGATGACCTCACGGTCTTCGGGGATGAAGTCTGCTACGAGAGTGGGGATTCCGATGCCCAGGTTAACGTATGACCCGTCGGGGATGTCCTGCGCGACGCGGCACGCGATGTCTTTGCGAGACAGAACCATGTCAGTGTTCCTTCGGGGAGGAGTCGCAGATGATGCGATCGACGAAGATGCCGGGGGTCACGATCGCTTCCGGATCGAGGTCACCCACCGGTAGCATCTCGTCGACCTCGGCGACGGTCAGTGTCGCGGCGGTGGCCATGACCGGGCCGAAGTTGCGGCCCGTCTTGCGGTACACGAGGTTGCCGAACCGGTCGGCGGCTCGCGCCTTCACGAGGGCGACGTCGGCGAACAGTGGCTTTTCGAAGACGTAGCCCTTGCCGTCGATCTCCCGAACCTCTTTGCCCTCGGCCAGCTCGGTGCCGTACCCGGTGCGGGTGAAGAACCCGCCGATGCCAGCGCCCGCTGCCCGGATACGTTCGGCGAGCGTGCCCTGGGGTACCAGTTCGAGTTCGATCTCACCGGCGTTGTACAGCTCGTCGAAGATGGTCGACCCGATCGCCTTGGGGAACGAGCACACCACCTTGCGTACCCGCTTCGCGGCGAAGAGCTGGCCGATGGCCTCACCTCCCGCGCCGGCGTTGTTGTTGATCACCGTCAGGTCCGTGACGCCGGCGTCGAGGAGCGCCTCGATCAACGCCACCGGTTGTCCGGGCGGCCCGAAGCCGCTGATCATGACCGTGGATCCGTCCTCGATGCCGGCTATCGCCGCTTCGGGACTTCCGACCTGCTTGTTCATCTCACAACTTTCACTCGGGGCGGGCGACGGTGCGCCGGCGTCATCATTGCTCTGGTAGTCGTTCCGTCCACGTCAGGTCGCGTTGACGCCGCCGTCGACGAAGATCGCGGAGCCGACCGGCCGCCAGCAACGCGGCCTGGCGGCCCATCCCGCTCTCGGCACCCGTGACGAGCAGGCTCCTGCCCGATGGGTCGATGCGGGCGTACGCAGGTGGGACGGCGCTCATGGCGATGCCTTTCCTTCGTCGGAGGGCGGTAGGGGTGGATCGATCAGACCGAGCTGTAATGCAAGAACTGGTGCGGTGTCTCCGGGAGGATGTGCCCCATGCGCTCACGCTTGGTCTGCAGATAGTGGACGTTGTGGGCCCCCCAGTGGACCGGCGCACCGACCCGGCGTCGGACCTCGATCCCGAATCGTTCGAGGGCCTCCACCTTCTCCGGGTTGTTGGTGATCAGATCCACCGACTCGATACCGAAGTAGCGCAGGATCTCCGCGGCGAAGTCGTATTCACGCGCATCGACGGGAAGCCCGAGGCCAATGTTCGCGTCGACGGTGTCGGCTCCCTGCTCTTGCAGCGCGTAGGCAGCGAGCTTGTTGGCGATACCGATCCCACGCCCTTCGTGACCACGCAGGTACACGAGCACACCCGCGCCGGCCGCGGCGACCGCCCGGAGACCGTCCTGGAGCTGCGGGCCACAATCGCATCGGCGCGAGCCGAATGCATCGCCCGTGAGGCACTCACTGTGCACGCGAACCGTCACGGCGGTGGCGAGCGGGGTCTCGAGTCCGAGGGCGAGCGCGACGTGCTCGACGCCCGAGGCCCGGTCACGGAACACGTGTGCGGTGAAGGTGCCGAAGTCGGTGTCGATGTGCGCACTGGACACGGGCGCGACGGTCACATCGGGCACCGACGCGACCGGCGCGCCGTGCCGGCGCCGGTAGGCGGCGAGATCGGCCACCGTGACATACGGCAGGTCCCAGGCGGCGGCGAACTCGGTGAGCGTCGGCCCGGACATCGGGACGCCGTCGTCGCCGACGAGCTCGGTGATCACTGCTGTCGGCTCGGCCTCGCCGGCCAGCGACACCAGGTCGACACTCGCTTCGGTGTGGCCACGGCGCACGAGAACGCCGCCGTCCTGCGCGATGAGCGGAAACATGTGGCCCGGACGGGTGAGACCGGACGGCGCGGTGCCGGGATGTGCGAGCGCCCGGGCCGTGGTGGCCCGGTCGGCCGCGGAGATACCCGTCCCCGCGTCGACAGCGTCGACGGTGACCGTGAACGCGGTCCCCATCCGGTCCTTGTTCGCCGCGACCATCAGCGGGAGATCGAGTTCGCGGGCGCGCCGCGCGGTCATCGGGGTGCAGACGATTCCGCTGCCGTGCCGAAGGAAGAACGCCATGGCGCGGTCGGTCATCGCGGCGGCGCTCATCACCAGATCGCCTTCGTTCTCGCGGTCGTGGTCGTCCGCGACCACGACCATCCCGCCCCGCGCGAGTGCCGCAACAGCCGTTTCGACCGATCGTTCCGAATCCATGTCCTCCGCCTTCCTAAGGGAGTCGGCGGTGACGCCGAAACCACCAACCGGTCGTTTGAACTGTAGCTTGCGTCACTCGGTGTGACAACAGGTCGGCCGGGTCACGCATTCACACGCTGCGATCGACGCGCTGAGAGCACCGCCAGCGCACCGACGACACACACGCCCATCACGAAGAGGGCAGGCGAGAGGGCATTTCCAGTCCGCTCGACCAGCCACACGCACACCACGGGCGCGGTGCCACCGGCGATCACCACGCCGATGTTCCAGCCCAGCGCGGTACCGGTGTACCGGACCTCCCGGTCGAACAACTCCGGGATCGTCGAATAGCCGGCCACCTGCAGGAACGACGAGTTCACCATGATCACCAGGAACGCGATGCCGGCGACGAGCAGACTGCCCACACCCATCAGCGCCATGGCACCTGCGGTGACCACGAAGAATCCGGCGAGACCGATACCCGCGAGCGCGAACAGTCCTATGCGGTCGCCGAGCCGACCGGTCAGCAGCATGAGGAACGCCGCGATCGCCACCACCACGGTGGTGGTCCAATAGACGGCGGTCTTGGGGTAACCGAGTTCGGTGATCAGGTGGATGCTCAGGTACGTCAGACCGAAGTATGCGGAGCCGTTGACCGCGAGGCTGATCCCGGCGGACTGTGCCAGGGGCCGCCGCCAGTTCTTCAGCACCTCGGCCACCGGCGAGGAGGTGGGGCGGACCGTGTCGCCCGCAGGCTGATGGACGAGCGATCGGCGCAGCGCGAGGCAGATACCGGCGAGCGGCAGGGCCAGCAGGAACGGGATCCTCCAGCCCCAGGTCGCCATCTGTTCGTCGGTCGTCAGGAACGACACCAGACCGGCCACCGCGGACGCCAGCGCGAATCCGAGTGTGGCACCGAACGGATTCATGGCGCCGTAGCGGCCGCGTCGACCTTCGGGCGCGGCTTCGGACACCAGCGTTGCGGCACCGGCGACCTCGCCGCCCACGGAGAAGCCCTGCAGTAGACGCAGACACACGAGAGCCACCGACGCGGCGGGGCCGATCGCGAGTGCCGTCGGCAGCATTCCGATCGCCGCACTCGACAGGCCCATGCAGAGCAGCGTCGTCATCAGCGCGGCACGTCTGCTGACGCGGTCCCCCACGTATCCGAACACGATTCCGCCCAGCGGGCGGGCGGCGTACGCGGCCGCGAATACCGACAGGGTCAGCAAAAGCGAGCTGACGTCGTTGTCGGACGGGAAGAACAATGGGGCGACGATGACGGCCATGTAGCCGTACATGCTGAAGTCGTATCCCTCGATCATCGTGCCGACGCCGCCCGCGAAGGCGGCGCGCCGGCCGCTCATGGCGCCTGTCGGTACGGACGCTGCCGGAATTGTTGTCTGATCCATGTCGATGTCCTCGTGGCGAAGGGAACTGGGTGCAGTGTCGGACGTCAGGACCGGTCGGATTCGGCGAGTCCGGAGACGAGATCGCGCAGTGTCAACAGATGGCGCAGGTAGAAGTGCAGCCCCATCTCCCAGGTGAACCCCATGCCGCCGTGTACCTGGATGGCGCGCTCGGCCACGTCGACGGCCTGTTCGATCGCGTGCACCGAGACTTCGAACGCCCGGGCCTGGTCGGCGGCCGCCCAGAGTGCGGCGGTGTCGGACTGTTCGGCGGCGATGTGGGCGTCGGCGAGGATGTGTTTGACCGCCTGGAACGATCCGATGGGCTTGCCGAACTGCTGGCGCTCGCGGGTGTATTCAACGCTGACGGTGACGAGGGTGCGCGCGATGCCGGCGGCTTCTGCCGCCCAGAGCACCGCCAACTCCCGTGCGGCGGTGTCGGTCGATGCGGTGATCCCCGGGATCTCGGCGGCCTCGAGCGTCGGCGCGAAGTGCACCGCGGAAGACTCCGGGACCGGTCTTACGGCGCCACCGTCGAACGAGTCGAGGACGCTGATGTCGGCACGCTGACCGAACGGCACCATGCCCCACCCGGCAGTCGTCTGCGGCGTCGGCACCGACAGCGTGACGGGGCCGTCGTACTCGCGGGCCGCCGCGCTGTGCCTGCGCGCGACGAGCGTGACCACCAACGGTAACGGCACACAGTAGGCTCCCCAGACCCGCACGACCTCGACGAGGTCGCGGAGCGAGAGTCCGTCCGGGCCCGAGTCATCGGCGATCTCCACCCAACCGGCTCGGACCAGCGCGTCCCACGGGACAGGTGACCCCGATTCGGCGAACGTGGCGATGTTGCGGCGACCGACGCTCTTCTCCAGGATCTCGCGGAGCCCCTCGGCCGCAGCGGTTCCCATGTCGGTCGCTTCGGTGATGGATACGGTGGTCATCGCGGCAGCCCCAGAACTCGTTCACTGATGATGTTTCGTTGGATCTCGGACGTGCCCGAGAAGATCGATGCCGATCGACTCTCGAGGTACTGGTATCGCCAGTGCTCTCGGTGGGCAGCGGTCGAGAACCGGAGACCGACCTCGGTGATCTCCTGCCACAGCTCACTCCACAGCACCTTCAGAATCGATGTGGCCCGGACGAACTCGGTCTCGTCATCCTCGAGGTGCACGGCCTTGGAGATCTGCCAGCGCACCAGTTCGGTGCGGCGATCGAGGTCGGCGAGAACATCGGCACGACGCGGATCGGCGCCGCACATCGTGAGGAGCAGGTCCATGTCGGCCCGCATCTCCACGTAGCGACTGGCCGCCTCGACACCGCCGCGCTCGTTCATGAGGGTCGTCATCGCGACCCGCCATCCGGAGCCTTCCTCGGCGATCAACTCGTCGTCGGAGACGAAGACGTGGTCGAAGTGCACCTCGGCGAAGTGGGTGCCGCCGGAGATCTGCTTGATGGTGCCGATGTCGACACCGGGCTGATTCATGTCGAGCAGGAACATCGACAGGTTCTTGTGCCGGGGGGCGTCCTGGCTGGTCCGGGCGAGCATCAGGCACCGATCCGAGTACGCCGCGAAACTGGTCCAGATCTTGCGGCCGGTGATCTCGTAGCCACCGGCGACCTTGTCCGCGCGGCAGCTGACGCCGGCGAGATCGGATCCGGCGCCGGGTTCGGAGAACCCCTGGCACCATGTCTCGAGTCCCTGCAGGATCGGCGGCAGGAATCGTTCCCGCTGCTGCTCCGTTCCGTGGGCAATCAGTGTGGGTGCGGTGAGGATCCGGCCGATACGAGCAAGTCCGTCGGGAGCCTGGGCCTGCGCGGCCAGCTCGCTGAATGCGACCTCCTCGGCGAGACCGAGGCCCTGACCGCCGAATTCCGTGGGCAACGACAGGCCCGAGTACCCCGCCTCGTACAACTGGCGATCCCATTGGCGTCGGATGTCGATCGCCTCGTGCTCGTCCAGCGTCCCGCGATGTTCGCGCCACCTGCGTGGAACATTCTCCTGCAACCAGCTCCCTGCCGCCTGCGCGAATTCGGAGCCGGAGGCTGCTGAAACCTTGTGCGTCACGTGCTGACACTCCGTTCATAGGCCGGGGACACATAATCTCCCAAACGATTGGTTGATAAACTAGGTGAGGGTTCGATAGTGTGTCAAGGGCCACGTAAAATGCCCACCAAACGTATGGTTGCATCACCACAGTTGAGGGGATCCCAGTGCCAAATAGCTCGAACTCGACCACCACGCCTCGTACGAAGGGCGAGCGCCGAAATCGCGACGCCGAGGTGATGGATGCCGCGGTCCGGATCTTCTACGAGAAGGGCTACTCCGGCGCGTCCCTGCAAGATGTGGCAAACGAGGTGGGTGTCCTCAAGGGCAGCCTCTACTACTATTTCGATTCCAAGGAAGATCTACTGCTCCGCATCATGAAGGAGTCGCACGTCCAGTCCGAGACGATCTTCGAGAAGGTGTCGGCCAAGGGCCTCGACCCGCTCGACGAATTGGACGAGATCCTGCAAGAACTCATGCAGTGGTATCTCGACAACGTCGAACGCGTCGCGATCTACTTCAACGAGGGACGACGCCTCACCGGTGAGCGCCTCGAAGAGGTCGAGGCTGCCGGACGCCGCTTCGAACAGCACTTGTATACGTTGCTCGCCCGGGCCAAGAAGGACGGTGCGATCGGTGATATCGACCTTCGCCTCTGCATCCGATTCATCCTGGGCGCACTGAACAGCGTGCCGACGTGGCACAAGCCCAGCAAGCAACGCCGCCCCTCCGACAAGGCCATCACCCGGCAGTTCGCCGAGATGACCATCAAATCCATGAGCCCCTGAGCATTCCCTCCCGAAAGACGGCCATGCCCCACGTCACCATTGCCGAGTGCGTCGACGAGCACGCCTCCCGCCAGCCGGATCACCTCGCCCTCGTGTCACCAGATGGGTGCACGCGGACCTATGCCGAACTGTCGCACACCGCGCGCGCCCTCGCTCGGTCACTGACACGTCTCGGTGCCGCGCCCGGGGACCGCATCGCGGCCCTCGTCGACGACGGCATCGAGTACGTCGAGTTGTACATTGCGGCCGCTCGCCTCGGCGCCGTCGTGGTACCGATCAACACCCGGCTCACCCCGGCCGAGGCCTCCGTCCTCGTCGCGGACTGCACACCGCGCATCCTCGTGTGGAGCGCGAACCACTCGAACATCACGAGCGGACTGCCCGTAACCGACGCGGTGTCGGTGGTGATCGGCGCGATTCCCGACGACGCCCCGATCGGCACCGTCCGGTTCGACACCCTCGTTCGGGAGGGCGGCACGCTACCCCAGGTCACGGTCGCGGTCGACGCCGATGACGCGTTCATCATCGGATACACCAGCGGAACCACCGGCAGACCGAAAGGCGCTGTCATGACGCACCGCAGCGTCGCCGCGATCGCCGAATCGAACAATCGGGCGTACCGACTGCCCGAACGGAGCGTCTGCGCGCTCACCGGTTCGATGTCCTTCGTCGCGACGGTCCCGGCCCACGTCCTCACGCACCTCCGCTTCGGTGGGATGGTCGTGATTCTCGGAAAGTGGTCCGTCCCGCAACTCATCGACATCATCGAACGCTATCGGGTCACGTTCACCTACATACCGTCCCCGCTCATCGACCAGTTCGCCGGCGAGGCAGCGTCGTCACCCACCCGTATCGCGAGCCTCCGATCCGTTCTGCACTCCGCGTCGAAGGCGGGGCCCGACAAGTTGCGCACGCTCTACGGTGTTCTGGGAGACACCCTCATCGAGGGCCTCGGCATGACCGAGAACTCCGGTGGCCTTGTTACCGCCACCCGTCCCGGAGACTTCGAGCCCACCGGCCCCGCCGCAGATCCGTTCGCCTCGGTCGGGCGGAGTGTGGAGGGAACCGAGCTCAAGGTCGTGGACGAGAACGGGGCCGAGCTGCCACGGGACGGCTCCGCGATCGGCGAAATCATCGTCCGCTCCTCGTCCCTCATGCGCGGATACTGGAACATGCCCGAGGCGACGGCTGCCGCTCTCGTCGACGGCTGGTATCACACAGGCGATCTCGGCAGCATCGACGCTGCGGGATTTGTGTACGTGAGCGACCGGCGGACCGATCTGATCGTCAGCGGCGGTATGAACGTCTACCCGTCGGAGGTGGAGTCCACCGTCGCGGGTCACCCCGCTGTGGCCGAGTGCGCCGTCGTCGGTGCACCGCACCCGAGGTGGGGGCAGTCGGTGGTGGCCGTGGTCGCCCTGCACGACGGCGCTGCTCTGACCCTCGCGGAACTGCAGGATCACTGTCGGCGCACCCTGGCGTCCTACAAGAAACCGACGCGACTCGAGATCGTCGAATCCCTGCCGCGGACGACGAGCCTGAAGGTCCGGCGGAACGTGGTACGCGATCTGGTGCTCTCGGGGTAGCCGACCGCGCAGCACCTCTCGCACCGGCAACACCGCGGAAACCCCCGAGCGTGGCTCGGGGGTTTCCGCGGTTCCGGATACGTTGTGTCTCAGTGGTTCTTGCAGGCGTCGAGCGACCATCCGGGCTGTGCGATGGACAGCGACGTGACACCGCTCGCGCCGCGGGCGATGTCCTGGATGGTCCGGACGATCTCGTTCCCGCTTCGCCTCGGGTCGGTCCGGATCGGGCCGGCGGCGAGCATGGCGTCGACCTCTTCGTCGGACGTCATGAATCGCATCAACAGCTCTTCGTCGCTGATGCCCGCTGTGAACTTCGAACGGATCTCGCCGAGGGTTGGTTGCGGGCGGACCCAGCCCTGGAATTCCTTCGCTCGCGCGGAGTCGAGGATTTTGTCCATCACCGCGGGATCGACGTCACGGATCAGCGGACCGTAGTGGCCCATCGCGTAGCGAATGACCTCGTCCGGGATCAGCTTGTACCGCTCGCCGGTCACCACATTGAGAACCGCCTGGATACCGACGAACTGGCTGAACGGCGTCGCCATGATCGGGGACGCCAGTTCCTGACGCACCCGGGGAATCTCCTCGAGCACCGCGGGGAACCGATCGGCCATGCCGTGCTGCTGCAGCTGACTGATCAACGTTCCGGTCATTCCACCGGGCAGCTGATGGTCGTAGATCCGGGGGTCGTATTCGGCCGGTACCGACGGCTCGAATCCCGCATCGCGCGCCGCCCACTCGAAGTTCGCGGCCACCGGCGCGAAGGTCGACTTGTCGAGGCCGTGGGTGTGTCCCATCGATTCGACGATCGTGGTCATCGCCTCGGTCGAGGGCAGCGACGGCCCGTTGGCCATGGGCCGGGACGCGGTGTGCAGGATGGTGAATCCCGCCTTGATTCCCTCGATGTAGTTCAGCGGTGCCAGGCCGGTGGTGTTGTGGCAGTGCAGCTCGAGTGGAATCGAGCCGGTGGCGGCGCGGATCGTCGGCAACAGGGTCGCTGCGCGCTCGGGTTTTAACACCCCGGCAGCGTCCTCGACGTAGATCGTCTGCACGCCCTCCCACGACGCCATCTCCTTGGCCCGCTGGGCGAAGAAGTCGTCGTCGTGCGCACCGGTCAGTCCATACATCACCGCCGGGACGGCGATGCCACCGTTGTCGTGAATCACCTTCGCGAGCCGATACATCGTCGGCATGTCGTAGAGGCAGTCGTAGATCCAGAAACTGGTCACGCCGTGCTTGATCAGGGTCTGGATCCACAGGTCGATGATCGAATCGGGGGTGTGGTTGAAGCCGATGACGCTGATGGTGCGCATCCCGCAGCGGACCACGTTGTTCTTCAGGCCCTGGGTCAGGAAATCTGTTGCCGCCCAGGGATCGTCCTTGAACGTGCGCAGCAGCACCGTGAACATGCCAGGTCCGGTCAGGTCCACCACCCGATAGCCTGCACGGTCGAGGTGCTCGAGGGCGTCGGCTGCCTGGTGGGGGCGCATCTTCAAACCCCACAGGCTCTGCTGGCCGTCCCGCAGTGTCTGGTCGACGAACTCGATCGTGGTCATGAGATCTGCTCCTCCCAGGTGGGCAGGAATTCGTTCTCGAGCCACTTGGTGGTGACGGGACTGTGTTGGAATGCCTTGTCCGCCATCAGCGCCGAGTGTAGGGACACGGTGGTGGGGACACCTTCGATGCGGAGCTTGCTCAGGGCGCGTCCCATCAGGTCGATTGCGTCCTCTCGGGTATCGGCGTGCACGATCAGCTTCGCGATCATGGAGTCGTAGTACGGGGGGATCGTGGCACCGGGGAAGGCATAGGTGTCGACGCGGATACCCGCGCCTTGCGGCGCGACCCAGTGGTCGATGCGGCCGGGACGGGGCAGGAAATTGTTCCGTGCGTCCTCGGCGTTGATCCGGCATTCGATGGCGTGTCCATCGAGTGTCACCTCGTCCTGAGCGAATGACAGCGGAAGTCCTTGCGCCACGCGTAGCTGCTCGCGAACGATGTCGATACCGGTCACCATCTCGGTGACCGGGTGTTCGACCTGCACGCGGGCGTTGACCTCGAGGAACACGAAGTCGTCGCGTTCGGTGTCGACGAGGAACTCCACGGTTCCTGCTCCGACGTATCCGAGGCCCTTCGCGAGATCAACGGCGGCGTTTCGTACGCGTTCGAGGAGGTCCTGCGGGAGCCCGACGGCGGGCGCCTCCTCGACGAGTTTCTGGTATCGGCGCTGCGTGGAACAGTCCCGTTCGCCGAGGTGACAGACGTTGCCGTCGGTGTCGGCCATGATCTGCACCTCGACGTGGCGGGCGAACTCTACGTACCGCTCCAGGTAGATGGTGCCGTCACCGAACGCTCGCTCGGCTTCGTTGCTCGACCGCGAGAAGTGCTGTTGTACATCTTCCCGGCTCCGGATCACGGTCATGCCGCGGCCACCGCCGCCGGCGGAGGCTTTGAGCAGCAGCGGATAGTCGTTCAGTTCGTCGGCTGCGACGAGTGCGTCCTCCACCGTCAGCAGGCCGGCCGTGCCCGATCCCGTGGGGATACCCAGCTCGTTCGCGGTGCGGCGGGCGGTAAGTTTGTCGCCCGAGCGGCGCATGACCTCGGCCGGAGGACCGATGAACGTCACACCGTTCTCGGCGCAGGCTTCGACGAGATCGGTTCTTTCCGAGAGAAATCCGTAACCGGGGTGGATGGCGTCGCAGTCTGCGAACAATGCGGCCGCGACGATGCGGTCGACGGAGAGGTAGCTGTCGGATGCCGAACTCGGGCCGATCACCACGATCCGGTCTGCAAGTTGCGCTGCCAGGGAGTCGCGGTCGCAGTCGGAGACGGCGAGAACACTCTCGATTCCCTCGTCGAAGCATGCTCGAACGATACGTACCGCGATTTCGCCGCGGTTGGCGATCAGTACTCGACGCATGTTCTCACGCGTCCCGGGGCGCGATGGTGAACAGCGCGGTGCCGAACTCCACCTGGGTGGCGTTGTCCTGGTGGATGGCGACGATGGTGCCTGCGACGTCGGCGGTGACGTTGTTCATCAGCTTCATCACCTCGATGATGCAGAGGGTATCGCCGGCCTCCACCTCGGACCCGATCTCGACGAACGGTGGCTGCCCCGGCTGCGGCGTCTTCCAGAAGACCCCGACGCTCGGTGCGGTCACCACATGGCCGTCGACAACCGCTGCGTTCGGTGTCGGCGCTGCGGTGGGCGCCACAGGTGCTGCGGGTACCACGGGGGCCGCGGCGACCGGCGCGGGAGGGGTCGCCGGCGCGGCGGCCGGTGCCGCTGCAGCGACCGGCGGTGCCGTGGCCCCAGTGGTCGGCGCCGATGCGGGCAGCAGATCGACGCCGTTGCGTCCGAGGGCGATGCGTACATCGCCGACCGTCACGGCTGCCTGATCCCATTCGGAATCTTGCAGTGCGAGGACGATCTCTCTGATCTCCTGATGAGTCAGGCTCATAGTGCTTCTCCTGGTACCTATCCCGGTCGTCGGGAGTTTGTTGTGCGAAGTCGTTGTCGTGGCTCGACTGACGGTCAGTTGAGGGCGGTCGCGAACGCTCCGTAGGCGCCCTTGCAGAACACCAGTGGCGGTACGTCCGGCGCTGCCTCGATCGAGTGGACCTTTCCGAGCACAATCATGTGATCGCCTGCTTCGTATTCACGCCACAGTGTGCAGTCGACCCAAGCGACAGCGCCGCCGAGGCCCGGGCCGCTCGAGCGTGGCTCCCAATCGACGCCTTCGAAGCGGTCGATTCCCTTGCGGGAGAAGTTACGCGTGAGGTCCGCGTGATCTTCTGCAAGCACGTTGATGCAGAAGCGGCCTTCGTTCCGGATCGGAGGCCACGTGCTCGAGGTATGCGCGACGCTGAAGCCGACGAGTGCCGGATCGAGCGAAATCGAGGTGAACGAATTGCAGGCCATGCCGGCCGGTGCCCCGTCGACAGTGGATGTCACCACCACCACACCGGTCGGAAGGTGACCGAGCACGCGCCGGAATTCAGCTGCGTCAATGATCGGCTGGTTCATGTCTTGACCCCTTCGGCAACGTGCAGGAAGCGATGTATTCAAACGATTGGTTGGTAGATTCACTGTATGTGATCCCGACCTCACCAGTCAACGGGGGTTATGTGATCGCGACCGCGTTCGCCGGTGAGCTCACCGCTCCCTCCAGGGGCAGCGGAGCGGCGGTGAACAAGAAATCCCAGCGTCCACGATCCGCACAATGAGACGCCAGAGCGTCGAAGTCCAGCAGTTCGGCCAGGACGAAGCCGAGCGCCGGAATGAGTCGGCGGTGGAGCGACCCGTCCTCACGATTGCCGGGCGCGCTCTCGACGGCGGGGTTGTCGGTGCACACCGCCGCGAATCCGGAATCCCACAGGAAGCGTGCCATCGGTTCCGCCGCAGACAGGCCGGAAAATCTGTCGCCTGCAGTGGTCATGTCTTCGCCCGCTCCCTTGCGGGTGCGGTACTCCCCCACCCAGCCGGTGCGGACACACAAGATGTCGCCTCGTTCGAAGGTCACGCCCTGCGCCTGCGCAACCGCTTCGAGATCGGTCACCTGCAGGATCGAGCCGGCGACAGGGTCCCACTCGGCGCCGGTCTGCTCGAAATGCCCGGCTACATCGAGCAGGACACCCCGGCCGACAATCCCGTGCTGCGCCCAGCGGTGCACGCTCAGTGCACTGTGGGCTTCGGCATCGTCGGTGATCCCACCGAAGTAGCCGTGCTCGCGGGCACGTACATGGCCCAACCCGTCCCACTGTGACGCCGACTGCGGATTGAACGAATCGATGTTGTCCTCGTAGGTGTTCCGCCCGGCCTCGAAGACCTCATGCTTGACACTCGGTCGCCCGAACAGCGGCGGATCGAACGTGGTCAGCGGCAGGGACAGGCCGAATGTCTTGCCGCTCGACACCGATCGCACACCGCGGGTGACGGACCCTTCGTCGAGCCGGTCGAGCGTCCCGAATTCCTTCGGCAGCTCCTCCCAGCTGTGCCGGATTCCGAGATTCCCGAGCTCTGGCAGCTCATCGTAGGGTAGTTCGCACCGATCAGCCATTTCAAATACTCTTTTCTCGTTTCGAACCGCAGGAATGATGTCGACCCGCTCTGCCAGCGAGCATTTGGCAGAGCGGGCCGACATCCGTGTAGTGAACAATTCAGTGAAAGGCGGCGTTTCGGGTCAGACCTGCACTTTCGCCGCCGTTGAGGGTTGTTACTGCACCGTGTGGTTTCTTCGATCCTCGGCGCCAATCATTGTTGATGCACCGAGCTCACACGGACTTCGACCGACCCGTCCTCGTCCACCCGCGAACCGGGTACTCGGTGAACCGGACGGCGAGTTCGCCTCGCCCTTCTGCTCGGCGATCGACGAACCACCGTCTACCCTGCCTGTCAGTTGTAGATGTGTTCAGCGAACAGAGGTGGGATGAGAGCCAGTTCGTCGTTGGTGGACTTCGGGTCCAGGTAGTTGCCGAGCTCGCCGATCGCCTCTCCGTTGTCCCGTAGGTCTTCGGGGGTGTGGTTTGGATCGAACCACCCCTCCGCCACCACGAACGCAACTCGGGCGACTTTCCCCGACGAGGTGCTGAAGATCTCGCCGCTCACCGTGGTCGATTCGTGTGCGAGCCACAGAACGGTGGGCGAGACGATCTCCGCCGGCCCCATCGGGATCTTGCCGCTACGAAGTTCTCCCTGCCAGTCTTCGGACTCACGCTCGGCGCCGCTGAAGAAGGCATCCCTGTTCATTCGTGTGATGGCCATCGGCGCAATGGCATTCACGCGAATGCCGAGCTCTTCACCTTCGAGCGCGAGACTCTTGGTCAGACCGGCGATCGCCAGCTTGGCTGTCCCGTAGTGACTCAGTTGCGGACACCCGGCGAATCCCGCGTTCGAGGTGGTGTTGACGATCACTCCCCGACCCTGCGCCCGGAACACCGGCCATGCCGCCCGGGACATGAAGTAGGTCCCGTCCACGGTGACCGATTGCATGCGGTGCCACTGGTCGTCGTTCAGGTCCCCGAAGAGTCCGTAGGAGATGATGCCGGCGTTGTTGACCAGGACATCTACTCGACCGAACGCCTCTGTCGCGGTGGCGATCACGGCGGCGGCACCCTCGGCGTCGGCGACGCTGTGGGTATCGGCCACCGCGGTCCCGCCGGCCGCGGCGATTTCGTCGACGACGGTCTGAGCGACGCTGATGTCGGCGCCGTCACTGCCGGATTCGACACCGAGATCGTTGACGACCACGTTCGCGCCACGCGCCGCGAACTGCAGTGCGTGCTCGCGACCGAGGCCGCGACCGGCACCGGTGACGACGACGACCTGCCCGTCGAAGCGCATCCGCGTACGACCGTTATCCATAGTCGTGGTACTCCGTGACGAGCCCGTCCTGGACGGTGAACCGGGTGCACAGTTCCAGTCGTACCGTCTCCCCGGTCTGCGCCCATCCCGGGACGTCTGCGATCGCAGTGGCCACCCATGTCTGTTCGACGAGCACCGTGTTGTCGTCCACGACGTGCAGTGCACGGCGGTTCTCGAAGTGCTTGTCGGGGAACGCACCGGCAAAGGATGCGAGCAGGTCGGCGAATGCCTGCGCGCTGTCGAGCTTGACGCCCCGGTTGTGGTGCTCGAGCGTCAGGTCGGGGGCGGTCACCTCGAGGATGGCGGCGACGTCTCCGCTGTTGTACGCCTCGATGAACTTCTCGACGACGGGGACCGCCGCCGAGGTCCGGGCGTTCGATGTCTGTGTGGTCATCGTGGAACTTCCTCTCGTCAGGTGTTTCGGTGGAGTGGTGCCGTCACGCCAACTTCGGCGCGACCTCTTCGGTGAGCAGCTGGAGGGAGTAGTTCCACGGCTTGACGTCGTCGAGGTAGTCGTGGCCGTAGACCAGCGTGGTGCCCCAGCCTCCGGTGGCTTCGCACACGGTGCTGAGCTTCTCGGCGACCGTGTCGGGCGAGCCGACGATCCAGACCTTGTCGACGATGTCCTCGATGGTGACGTCCGCCATGTCCATGTCGGGGAGCATCGCCTGGAGCAGGCCGAACTGCTTGTAGACGGGGATGAGGTATTCCTGCCACGCCTTGCCGATGCCGCCTTCGAGGGCCAACTTGCGAGCGTCGGCGTCGGTGTCGGCGACGATGACGTCACGGACCACGCGGAAGTTGTCGCGGTCGACCGTGATACCGGCTTCGTTGGCTGCCTGCTCGTAGGTGTTCCAGTGGTTGGAAATGGCGGCCTCACCGGCGTACACGGAGAGTGCGTTGTAGCCATTGCGGCCCGCGAACGACAGCGACGGCGAGTTGGGGCTCAGGCCGGCGAGTCCGATCTCGACCTTGCCGCCGTACGGGGCGGTGCTCCGGTACTCGTGGTGCTCGTCGTTCTCGGGGTAGCCGGCGCTGTAGAACTCGCCGTCGAACTGGAACGGCTTGCTTTCCCAGACCTTGTTCATGATCTCGAGCGCCTCGGTGGTGCGCTTGTGGTTGGTGGACATGTCCTTGTAGCCGCGCAGCTTCGCGTCGCTGGGGTAACCGCCGGAACCGATGCCGAGGATGTAGCGGCCCTCGGTGACGTGGGTCATCCAGGCGACCTGCGCCGCCAGGCTGGCCGGGTTGTGGTACGGCAGCAGGTGGGCACCGGGACACAGCTTGATGTTCTGCGTCTGCCGGGCCGACGCCGCGATGATGAGCTCCGGATTGGTGATCGACTCCCACGACATGGTCGCGTGCTCGCCGATCCAGTACTCGGTGAAACCGAGACGGTCGCACTCGATGGCCTGATCGACCGCAAAGTCGAACACCTGTCGAGGGGTGCGCTCCGGGCGCATGAACGGGGTCTGGAACATCGCAAACTTCACGGGTTTACCTTTCGGCGAATGGTCACGCTCTTGGTGTGATGGCCACCATACCACCAAACGATCGGTTGACAAGAGGCCTCGGAATATTTCTGAATCTGTGGGTCGATCATCGATCATGGATGAATTCAATTGGTGAGCAACGTGTTAGGACTTGACCAACGCGCCACCCCCTGCGACCCTCGAAAGGGCCGCAGCGGCCTTGGTGCAGGAGTCAGTCGGCCTCGGCGTACTCCGAGACCACTCCGGGGAGTTCGTGCCGACCGTGAATACCGAGCTTCACGTAGACGCCTTGTAGCCGATTTTCCACGGTGCGGACCGAGATGGACAGTTGAGTGGCGATGGCTTTGTTGGATCGACCTGACGCGGCCAGTAACGCGGTTTCCTTCTCCGCCACAGTAAGTTTCGAGCTCCAGTCGGCGCTGCTCAGCGACAGCGTGACCGGGTTCTCACACTTGCCGGCCAGGACGTTCGCGCGCAGGCGGCACGCGGTGGCGCGTCGTCGATCGCCGCGTTCCTGCCAGATGGGGGCAGCATCCGACGCCGCCTCCGCGGCGAGCAGTGTCGCGCCCATCATTTCGAAGCGCTCGCTCACCTCGCCCAGTTCCTCCGGGTCGGCGGAGTCGAGAGCGTGGATGTGTGCCACACGCGCCACCACGAGTTCGCCCTCGATGGCACGTGACAGCGAGGTGCACAACTCGCGGGCACGACGCGGTGCGCCGGTGCGAGCGAGGCTGTGCGCCGCCGCGATCGCACCGACCAGATCACCGATTCTGCTCCCCTCGGCAACCGCACGCTCGAAGTCGGCGTGCGCTCGCCGAAGGTCGCCGGACAAGGCGTTCACCCAGCCCGACGAATGAATCGGATCGACCCCCATGAACCACGTGGACGGCGATCCGGAACTATCCAGATCCGCTAAGTATTTCTTTCCCTCCAGCGGAGCCCCCGCCATGGCCTGCGCCACGGCCAGGTAGTAATAGCAGAACTGGACGAACTGGGGACGTCCCAGTTGCCGGTAGATCGAGATCGCGGTCAAGAGCAGCCGGATTGCGCGGTGCGGGTTACCGCACTCGGTCACGGTCTTCGCGCGTTGCCAGCAGAACAGCGCCTGCGCTTCGATGGCCTGGTGGTCCACTGCCGCTCGATATTCAGTCCGGCTGATCTCCTCGGCTCGATCGAACCGCCCGGCATGGGCATGCGCTTCCGCCTCGTAGAAACGGTGCATGCACGGGTACCAGTCCATCGGCTCTTCCAGCTCGAGCTGGACACGATGGCCGAGGGCCGCGGCGTCAAGTGCTTCGGCGATGCGGCCGGCGCGTGCGAGGCTGTAGGCCCCGGGCATGCAGGCCCACACCAGCGCGGACCCAGTCGCCTCGGGTAACAAGTCTTCGGTGACCGCGACGGCGCCGGCGGGGCCTTCCTTGCCGAGGATCAGCGCGATGCGGCGGGCCGCGATGTCGTTGACGTAAGAGGTACCGGCTAGAGCGCGCTCGGCCTCGTACGCAACCTCGAGTCCCTCGTCTACGGTGCCCGCGTAGATTGCACGGTGGTCCAGTCTGGCGACCGCGACGCGGAATACCTCGTCGGCAGTGCTCGCGGAGTCGGCGAGCGACGAGAGCAGGCGCGCCGACTCCCGAGTATTGCCGCGCAACCCCGCGAGTTGGGCACGAAGAATGCGTGCGTCGAAGTTCGTCGGTTTTTCGTTCAACACTGCCGACACCATCCGCTCGGCGAGGCCGAAATCGTAGTGCCACCGCGTGACGTGCGCCGCCGCCAGCATCGTGCGGGGGTCCCCGCCCCCACCGAGCAGGCGCCATTCCGCGGTTCTCATGAGTCGCTGGTCGGTTTGCGGCCCGCCGTGCTCGAGGGTGTCTGCCAGCCGCCGAACCAACTCCCGCGACCGCAGTAGTGGCAGGCTGCCACGGAGCACCTCGCTGTAGAGCGGGTGCGCTGTGCGCAGTTGGATGTCGGAGCCGCCCATCTCGGTGACCACCAGACCCTTCTGCTCGAGCTGGTGTGCGCACTCCAGGGTGCTCAGCCGTTCGATCTCGGGCAGGGTGAGTGGTTCACCGAATGCGAGGTAGGCCATCAGGGTGTGCTCGTCTGGGGTGAGGACACCGATGCGGCTGGTCACCAGCTCAACCAGCCGGTCCGTTGCCTCGAACTCCCCCTGTAGCCGCCAGATGCCGTTGTCGTCACGCAAGGTGCCGCGTTCGTACAGGCTGATCACCAGCTCACGCAGGAACAGCATGTTGCCCTGCACCTTGCCTGCGAGGTACGCCATGGTCGCATCGTCGACCGGGCCGCCGAGCGCGCGTCTGATCATCTCGTGGATGTAGCCGGTGCCCAGCCCTTCCACATCGAGGCGGTCTACGAGTTCGTTCTTCCACAGTCCCACCACATGTTCGGGGGAGGTTTCCTTGGTGCGGAAGGTGGCCAGGATGGTCACCCGGTCGGTATCCGCCAATTGGTAGAGCAGAGTCGCGGACATGTCGTCGACCAGGTGGATGTCGTCGACAAGCAACACGAGCCGCGCCGGCAGATACTGCTCGACCAGGGTGGCGGCGCAACGGCTGAGCAGATCTGCTCGATCGTTGACTGCGCCGCTCTTGCCCGCCCACGCCGTGGGGGGCAGGATCGGCGCGAACACCCCCAAGGGGATGCTCGAACTCGCAGTCGTGGCGCTGATGCGCACGGTTTGTACGCCCTCCCGGGCCAGCTCGTCGAGCACCTCACCGGCAAGACGGCTCTTGCCGACGCCGGCGGGACCCGCGAGCAGCACACTGCGCTTCGATCGAATCCGAGCGCACACGTCCTCGATCTCCGCTGCCCTGCCGATCAGCGGCCACGGGTCGGTGATGGATCGGGGTGCATTCTTCGACGTCATTGTCAGAAACCCACCCTTCGGGTGGACACAGCCTACTGTCGATTCCGTCTAGGATGCCACGGGCGCCGGTAGCGCCGCGAGGACCTCGCGTGCCCACTCCTCCGCAATCTCCTCGGGGTCGTCACCACTGGATGCGTCGTGTCGGGCGGTGTCGCCGACCTGCGTCGCGCCCAGTGTGGTCAGGATGGTGGCTGCGGTCTCGCCCGCCTGGTTGAAGGTGGTGTAGTAGCTGTCGCCGAGACCGAACACGGCGAAGCGAAGGCCCGTGAGGTCCGGCTTCGTTTCGGTCAGTGCTTCGAAGAAGTCCGCTCCGCCACCGGCGAAGTCGCCCTCACCATGGGTCGCGGTCACGAGGACGATGAGGTCTGCTCCCGCCTGTGACATTGCGTCCGGCGTCGTGTCCGCGAGGTCGTGAACCTCCGAGTCAACGGTTCCCGCGAGTACCTGGGAGATTGCCGTCGCGGTTGCTTCGGCATTTCCCGTCTCGGTCCCGTACAGGATCAGTGCGTTCATCTCTCCTCCTTGTGTCCGACGGCGTCGGATGGCGGGTTTTCGACGTGTGTCGGGGTTGTGCGTTCGTCCGTAAAAGTTCTGGCGAGGTCGAGCATCGTCGCGATGTCGGACACTTTCGTGCGGCACCGGCCGTGTCCTGGGCGCGTCACCTCGGTCGCATCGATCCGTCGCCACCCGGCGAAATCAACCGTGTCGGGGTGCAGGTCTGCCGCGAGCGCTGGCAGACCGACCTTCGTCGGCGTGATCGTCCCTGTCTCCACGTCCGCGACGATCCGCGCGCACACCATCTTCGCATCCAGGCGATTGGCCGGGATGCCACCGGTCGGTCCACGGCGGAACCATCCCGAGCAGTACAACCCGGAGTCCAGAAGGCCGCTGTCGAGGTCGGACAAGTTGGATTCGAGGTGGGTCCTGTCGACCTCGTGGCGCAGTCCGTACCCGAAACCGACGGCGGTCACGACACTGTCGGTCTCGATCACCTTCCCTGCCTGCCGGGACTCAGTGTCCGCAAGGGACAGCGTGCGGCCGGCCGGGGTGGACTCGATGGATTCCGGCGTCCACCCGAAGTGAAAGCTCACATGGACCCGTGGCGACGGCGGCACCGCGCGCCCGGTCGTCAGCTCGAGCAGTGCCTCGATCTTTGCTTGGATCTTCGTGTCCTCGTGACCGGTGTCGTCGACGGCATCGACGTCGAAAACGGCGTCGTTAATGTCCGCCAGCTCACGGATCATCACGCTGTCGAATTTAGCGGCCGAGGCCGGAGATCGTCCGACCACGTGGATGCGGTTGGGCTGCTTATCGATCCGCCGCGGGTCCAGGTCGCTACCGGTGAACGAATCACGGTGTTTGGCCAGGAGCCGAAGGACATCCACGGCCACGTTGCCGTTGCCGATGATCGTCGTGGTCGCTCCGAAACGCGGCGCGAAAGAGTGCTCATCGGGGTGCGAGTTGAACCATCTCATGACCTGACCGGCCCCGTAGACGCCGTCACCGTCGACGCCGGGGAGGGGGCGATCCGCCCCGAGCCCCGCCGCGACTACCACGATGTCGAACGCATCCTGGAGCTGATCGATCGAAACATGCTTTCCCACTTCGACGTTGCCGATGAAGTGCACGCCGCCGTCGGTGAACAGGCGATCGAATTGCCGAGCGACCGCCTTCGTCCCCTGGTGGTCCGGGGACACGCCGTAACGCAACAATCCGTACGGGACGGGGAGTCGTTCGAAGACGACGATCTGCGCCGCCGCCCATCGCTTGCGCAGCATCTGCGCGGTGTAGCAGCCGGCCGGGCCGCTGCCCACAATGGCGATGGACGGTTCGAGCTCGCCGATCGCCCGGGATCGGAGTTCACTCATGCCAGTCGCTTACCTTCAGGAAAGACGATCGGCACGTGCAGCATGCCGGCTACCTGGCCCATCAACCACTCACATTCCTTGTTCGGGTCGAGCGAGAACTCCGGAATACGCTTGAGGAATTCGCCGATCGCCACGCGTGCCTCGACGCGGATCAGATGTGCACCCAGGCAACGGTGGATTCCGTGCCCCAGCGACAGGTGCCGATTCGGCTCCCGCTCGATCACGATGTTGTCGGGAGAATCGAACATCGAGCGATCACGGTTGGCGACCGCGAACCACAGCATGGCCGTCTGGCCCGGCTTCATCGTGACGTCGCCTACGGTGACCTCTTCAGTGACGAGACGACCGACCATTGCGGGAGCGTAGAAACGCAACAGCTCGTCGACCGCACCGGGGATCTGTTCGGGGTGGGCGATGAGGCGGCGACGCAGTTCAATGTCCCACGCCAGGCGCCAGAAGACCGAGCTGAGGAAGCGTGCGGTGTTGTCGATGCCGCCAAGTAGCAGGATCGTGAAGAATCCGATCAGGTCGTCTTCGGAGAGGCTTTCACCGTCCACTTTGGACATGATGACGCGGGACATGATGTCGTTGCCCGGGTTCTCGCGGCGCTCGGCGATCAGAGCGCGGGCGTGCGCTACCAGCTCGCCGAAGATCGCGGCGCCTTCCTCCGGGTTTTCCACGTGTGTGATGGCCCAGACCCACCGGCGGTAGGTGTCGCCGTCCTCGGGCGGAAGGCCGAGGAGAATGGCCGTCAAACGGGCCGGGATCTCGTCCGCCAGCCAGGTGGCCGCGTCGCCTTCACCGCTTTCGATGCGCTCATCGATCAGGTCGTTGGTGGTTTGACGCAGCTGCTCGGTGAACAGGTCGGTCGCCTCCGGTGAGAACGGCTTCGCCACGAGCTTGCGGTACTTCTTGTGGATGGGGTCGTCCTGCCCGGCCAGCATCAGCTCGAATTCGCCGGTTTCGTAGCGCGGAAACGTGACGCCCTTGTTGGAGAAGGCCTTGGTGTTCTGAATGACCGCCTGGGCTTCTTTGTATCCGGCGACTACCCAGTGCCCACCGTAGGCCTCACTCCATCCGATGGGGGTGCTCTCGGCTTCGTCGCGCAGCGCCTCGAAGAAGGCGTGCGGCGTGCCGTCGGGACCCAACGGGGTGTGGTAGTGATCGGCGTTCGTGAACAGACTCGTCGTAGCGACTGTCGCAGTCATCAGTGCAATGTCTCCTGCCTTGGGACGGGTCACGATGTCCCCGAGCTGGCGGACGTCGCGGCGCTGGTATCAGCAGGCGTGGCGGGTAGGACACCGGCCACTGCCTTCACTCCACTGTGATGGGCATCACCGTGCAGGTGCAGAGTAGTGACTACTTGACTTTCCCGACCGCCCCTACCCTTGCGGTCTTTGACGCGGTGACCGAAGTTGTGTGGTGCATGCCACACATCGGCCTGTGAGGCTGAGCGTGGCAGCCGACATCGTCATTCCTCGAACCAAGGAGCAAGATTTCTATGACCGGCAGACTCGAAGGCAAAGTCGCTCTTGTCAGCGGCGCAGCTCAGGGCATGGGCGCCGCCCACGCTCGTGCAGTGGTCCGCGAGGGCGGACAGGTCGTCATCGGCGACATCCTGGACGACCTCGGCAAGCTGCTCGCGGACGAACTCGGCGAGAACGCGGCCTTCGTCCACCTCGACGTCACCAGCGAGGACGACTGGGCGAATGCCGTCGCGACCGCGGTCAGCACGTTCGGGAAACTCAATGTGCTGGTGAACAACGCCGGCATCGTCAACTTCGGGTTCCTCGAGAACTACTCGTTGGATCAGTGGAACACCATCTTGAACGTCAACCTCACCGGATCCTTCATCGGTATCAAGGCTGCCCGTGACGAACTTGTTCGCTCTGCGCCGGCGTCGATCATCAACATCTCGTCCACGGCGGGTCTCACCGGTAGCGCGGGCCAACATGGTTACGCGGCATCCAAGTTCGCGCTGCGTGGTCTGACCAAGTCCGTTGCCGCCGAACTCGGTGGCAAGAACGTGCGTGCCAACTCGGTACACCCCGGTACGGTCAAGACTCCATTGACCGAAGGCATGGATCTGTCCTCGCTTGCCGCCCCAATTCGGCGGATCGCTGAGGCCGATGAGGTCGCGAACCTGATCGTCTACCTGGCCTCGGACGAGTCGTCGTACTCGACCGGCGCGGAGTTCGTCGTCGACGGCGGCCTCGTGAACTGCGCGGGCGCAGTCGTCGACGAGTAGAGCTCACGGCCCGTCAGAGCCACAGCACGACGTCCGGACGCTCGACCGTCCGGATGTCGTGCTGTCCGCCGTTGCCGGCCTGGAGGCACGCCAAAAGGCGCCGCCGAGGTAGTGCCCGGCGGCGGCTCTAGGTGCAGTCTCAGGTGTGGTCGCGCTCGAGGCGGTCGATGATTCTGCGGACGCTCAGCATCTTGCGGAGCGGGAAGTGCAGTCCGACCTCCCAGGTGAATCCGAGACCACCGTGCACGTGCACCGCGATCTCGGCTGCATCGATGCACCGATCTACCGCGAAAAGCGCCCCGCGGAACGCGTTGTCCTCCCGCTGCGATCCCCAGATCAGTGCGGTGTCCGCCGCTTCCACGTTCACGGTCGCGGTCGCCAAATTGTGCTTGACCGCCTGAAAGGACCCCACGGGCCGGCCGAACTGTTCGCGTTCGATCACGAAGGTCAGTGAGTCGGCGAGTAGGCGTTCCGCCCCACCGAGGACCTCGGCCGCGAGAACGAGGGCCACCTCACGGGCCGCCTCCGTGGTGAACGTCGTGGCGACGGGGGTGTGGACACCGCGGCCGACCAGGTCCAACCCGTCGACCTCACCGGTGGGTACCTCGGTCACTTCACCCTCGATGTCACCGAGGGCCGAGACCACGACGATTCCGTCGAGCGCACCGAACGGGACGAGGGCACCATCGCCGAGCGGCAACGCGAAGGTGACCGGCCCGTCGACCTCTCGTGCGGCCGCGGACAGCCGTTTGGCCAGCAAGCTCGGCAGTAACGGTTGCGGGATGCTGCCGTACCCCCAGGCCTTGGCGATGGCAACCAGATCTCGTGTGCTCGCGCAGGTGTCGTCCTCGACAATTCCGGCCAGATCCCATCCCGCGTCAGCGATGGCCGCCCACGAGATCGGCGGTTCAGGCTCCTCCACGTATGTGGCGATGGGAGCGTGCGAGGTGGCGCGTTTGACCAGGTCTTCGATACCCTCCGCGCCCATCGAGCCGTACTCGTTCGGCAAGGTCGTCATCGCGTATCGCGATTCCGGGTTCTTCTTCTGTTCGACGGTGGTCACTTCGGAAGTCCTAACACTCGTTCTGCCAGAATGTTTCGCTGAATCTCGCTGGATCCGCCGTAGATTGTCACGGCGCGGGATTCCAGGTACTGGTAGGACCAGTGCTTCTGCTGGACCACCGGCGCGTGCCCGACACCGAGTCGGGTCACGTCCTGCCACAGCTCGCTCCACATCAGCTTGAGCACGGCGCCGGCCCGTGCCAACGCTTCGTCGTCGCCGACAGACTCCAGATCGGCGACCTTCATCAACTGCCAGTGGACCAGTTCCGTCCGAATGTCCAAGTCCCTCAGCCGGGAGGCGTATTCAGGTTGATCACCCAATACGTCGAGGAGGGCATCGACATCGGATCGGATTTCGACGTACCGCGCGGCGGTCTCGATACCCCCACGCTCGTCACCGAGCACCCGCATCGCGACCTTCCACCCGTCCCCGTCGTCACCGACCCGGTCAGAATCGGGAACGAAGACGTTCTCGAACCTGGTCTCGGCGAAGTGCACGGCCCCGGAGATCTGTCGGATGTCACTGATCGAGACACCGGGCTGTTCCATGTCGACGAGGAACATCGACAGGTTGCGGTATCGGCCGGCATCAGGCTGCGTCTGCGCGAGAACGAAGCATCGGCGTGCATGCTGGGCAAACGAGGTCCAGGTCTTGTTGCCGTTGATGAGGTAGCCGCCGTCGACGCGTCGGGCCTTGGCCTGGATGTTCGCAAGGTCCGACCCTGCCTGCGGCTCGGAGAAGCCCTGGCACCATACCTCTTGCCCGTTCATGATCGACGGGATGTATTGGGCCCTCTGCTGTTCGGTGCCGACCGCGATGAGCATCGGCGTGACCAAGGATTTCCCGACCCGGGCGAGCCCGTCCGGCGCCTGTGCTTTGCCTGCCAGGACGTGGAAGACGATTTCCTCGGCTAGTCCGAGCCCCCGACCTCCGTATTCCGTTGGGATGGACAGGCCCGAGTAGCCGCCCTCCCACAGGGTGAAGTCCCATTGCCGGCGGACCTCGTCCATCTCATGACTCGTCAGTGTCCCCCGAGCCTCTTTCCACCGGGAGGGAACGGCGGTACTCAGAAACTCCTCGGCGTCGGACGCGAAACGTTCTATATCGCGGATGGGCTCGAGAGTGCTTGTCGTCATTTTTCCATCCATCTGATCGGTCCGTGCGGCTGTCGGTGCCGTGTGGATCAAGTCCTCTGCAGCTATGGTCATGTCGTCGTCCGGGCAGCCCGCACGCTGAACTTCGGGGTCGAGACGGCGAACGAGGTACTCGCGGCCGGAGCGTCGATGAGATCGACGAGGGACTCGACGATGTTGTTGCTGCTGCGTCGACGATCGACCCGCAGCGGCCCCTTCGCGATCATGGCGTCCACTTCTTCGTCGGACATCATGAATCGGATCAGCAGTTCCTCATCGGAGATATCCGGCGCGAAACGGGCGCGGATCTCCTTCAGCGACGGATCGGGGCGCTCCCACGACTGCAACTGCTTGGTACGTGGGTTGGACATGATCGTGTCCAGTACGTCGGGGTCGATTGCGGAGGGCACCGGACCGTAGTGACCCAGAACGTAATGGATGACCTCGTCGGACACCATGGAATAGGGCTTTCCGGTGACGATGTTGAGCACCGCCTGGACACCGACGAACTGGGAGAAGGGCGTGGCCATGATGGGTGAACCCAGCTGCACGCGCACTTGGGGGATGGCCTCGAGAACCTCCGGGAAGCGGTGGCCCATGCCGTGTCGCTCGAGCTGGTTGATCAGCGTGCCGGTCATGCCACCGGGCAGTTGGTGGTCGTACATCCGAGGGTCGTACTCGGCGGGCACACCGGTTGCGCGGCCGGCCTCTCGCGCGACGTGCTCGAAGTGCTCGGCGACAGGTGCGAACGTGGACGTGTCGAGGGTGTGTCTGCGGCCGAGGTGCTCGACGATCGTGGCCATCGCCTCGGTGGACGGCAGCGACGGGCCGTTCGCCATCGGACGCGATGCGGTGTGTATCCGCGTGAATCCGCTCTCGATACCGACGATGTAGTTGTGCTGGGCCATGTTGGTGGTGTTGTGGCAGTGCAGCTCGAGTGGCATGTCGCCGGTCGCCTGCCGGATTGCCGGGAGCAGCGTGCGCGCGCGTTCGGGTTTGAGGATTCCGGCGGCGTCCTCGACGTAGATCGATTCGACGCCCTCCCACGACGCCATTTGCCGCGCACGGTCGGCGAAGTAGGCGTCGTCGTGCACGTCGGTGAGTCCGTACATGATGGCCGGGACGGGTTGCCCGCCGGCGTCCCGCACGACGTCGACCTGGTGCTTCATCAGGTCCATGTCGTACAGGCAGTCGTAGAGCCAGAAGCTGGTGGAACCGTGCTTGATCAGCGTCTGGATCCACAGGTCCATGATCGCCTGCGGAGTGGGAGCGAAGCCGACGCAGCTCAGGGTGCGCAGGCCCGAGCGGAGTTCGTTGCCTTTCAGGCCTGCCACGAGGAAGTCGAGTGTCGCCCAAGGATCGTCGCCGTATTCACGGAGCAGGACGGTGAACATGCCCGCGCCGGTGAGGTCGATGGTGCGGTACCCGGCATCCTTCAGGTAGGGCAGTGCGCCTGCCGCCTCGTATGCGCGCAGCCGCATGCCCCAGAGGCTCTGTTGCCCGTCTCGAAGGCTCTGCTCGACGAAATCGATGTTCACGTGGGTGTCCTTGTCCTTCTTGGTTGGTGGCGGTGGTGCGGCCCCTGTTACGACGCGATCGTGACGAGCGGGGTTCCGTATTCCACGGGGTCACCGTCGGCCGCGGCGATAGCGGTCACAACGCCATCCGTCATCGCCTCGATGGGCATCGTCAATGTGAGGACCTTGACGTTGCCGAGTACGTCCCCAGCCGTCACGTTCTGGCCGATCTCGACGAATGGCGCACCGCCGTTCTGGGACACGCGCCGGAACACTCCTACGCTCGGGGAAGCGACGACCTGCTCCGAGCCGCCTACCGGGGGGACTGCACCGGTCGGCGGAGCATCGGGGGCAGGCGCCGAGCGCTCCGGCTCGATTGCCACGGGCGGTGCGGGCTCCGCGGGCGGTGCTGGCGCTGCGGTGGGCGCGGACGCGGGCAGCTGGATGCCGCGTCGTGCCACGGCTATGTGGACATCGCCCACCACGACCTCAGCCTGGTCGAACCCTGCATCCTGCAGCGCCGTCAGAATTAGCTTGATGTCGGCCGAAGAGATCTCCACAGCACTTCCTTTTCTAACAACCGGTTGGTGGTGAAACCAGGCTAGGCGTGTTGCGCGTCACGTGCAAGTACCAATCGCGACCTCGGGACCGCTCGGGGTAGCTAACGGCCGGGTTGAGACGGCCACGAAGGAGGATTCGACAGCCCGTCGCACACGGCTTCCGAGTGCGCACGTGCCCCGCACGGCGGACACACCGCCTCAGGGCGCGAAGCCGGCCCGGACAGCCCCGCGGCATCGCCACCGAATGCCGGTCAAGACCGGGGCCGCTTACACGATCGCGGTCGAGAATCGACCCCTCGATCCCAGGGTCGCGGCACATGAAGCGATACCGGGGAAACCCGGTCATGCGAACCAGTTTGCACTCGCGCCCAGCCCGATCACGGGAGGAGGCCCACCCCCGCGGCGGATCGTCAGGCGCGGTGTCAGCACCTACACGATGCCCAGTTGTCAACCGATCGTTTGGTGGTATAGTGAGGACCGTCACGCGAAGCCTGTCGTAACAAGTGCACCGACCCGGTCCCCCAGCCCGAATCGCAAGGAGATCTGATCGGCGCGCCGCCCCCAGGCAGGCCGCCGTCGAACCGGAGTAGACCATCCATGAGTCTCACGAGTGTCCACCCCTCTGCGCCATCGCTCGAACCTGTCATGGCCGACCACTCCGAACTCCGTTCCGCGCTGGGGTTCTTCCCTTCAGGAATCGCGGCCCTGTGCGCGACGGTCGATGACAAGCCGGTCGGATTGGTCGCGACGTCCTTCTCGGTCGGCGTCTCGTACGACCCTCCGCTGGTCCTGTTTTCCATCCAGAACAGTTCACGGACGTGGCCGTGTTTGCGGACCGCCGAGCGCCTTGGCGTTTCGATACTCGGCGAGGGTCAAGACCATGTCTGCAGACAACTCGCCTCTCGCACGCGGTATAGGTTTGCTGGATTGGAAACCATTCGCACGGAACATAATTCGCTACTCCTGCACGGTTCCGCGCTGTGGCTCGATTGCGAGATTCGGCACAGATACCAACGGGGGATCACAGTATCGTCGTGCTGGAAGTAATGGCGATGAAGGTGGCGGACGACGTCGCCCCTCTCGTCTATCACCGTTCCATGATCCACAGGGTCCCCGCACCCTCGCATCACCACCAGGACCGATCATGATCTCGTCTCCGTCCCGCCCGCCACGCGTCGCACTCGCCCTATCCGAAGCGGCGGGATTCGCCACGACGAGAACGTCCATCTCCGGCTGTACACCCACCGACTGGACCGACCTCACCGCGGACACGGGTGCACCCGTGAGCACACCCGCGGCTGTGCGCATCCAAGCAGCGGACCTTCGACAGGCTCAAACGACGACAACCGCCTGCGGTTGACCGAGGCACAAGGGGGCCGCGATCCGCAGGACCTCATCGTTCTGCTCGATCTCGAGTTCCTGATCGCTACCGACGCTCGCACGGCACGCGCCGAACTCGCACTGCGGAACTCCGGTTCGCGCACCCGGACCACTCGGCGACCGTTCGCTACGTCGGTACACCTCGTGGGCTGGCGGGCCTGATCTCAGATATCCGTGCGGCCTCCGTCGCCGACGGCGTAACGCTGATCCCGCTGGTAACCGGTGCGGGCGAGGATCCGGCAGGCGGTGACGGGGCCGACACCGAGAATCTTCGGTAGCCGGGTCCCGCAGGCAGCGAGCTCGCTCTTGATCCGGGCGGTGATCTCCTCGATTTGGAACCGGACCCGCCGAATGTCACCGTCCATCTCGAGGCCGACCTTCGTGCGCATCGCATCGGCCGGGGTGTCCGGCTCGAACCGTTTGAGCGTGGCGGCGGCATCCTCGGGGTCGAAGTCCCGCTTGATGCCGCCGGGCACCAGCTCCCGCAGCAGCGCGTGCAGCTGATTGATCACACGACCGTGGTGCTTGAGCAGGTCAATGCGACGTTCGTCAAGGATGCGCAGCACGTCGGTATGCCCTTCGGGGGCGACCGGCCGGAAGTCGCCCTGACTGAACGCGACGCACGCCGCGGCGGCGGCGTCGATCCGATCGTTCTTACGCCGGCCACCCCGGGCGAGTTCCCGTACCCGGGCGGTGGCGGTCGGGGCACGTCGACGACGGCCTCCCCTTTGTCGATCAGCACTGGTTGAGGTGGTGGCCGAGGCCGGAGGCGTTCTCGACCGCCCAGATGCGGTCGGGCCACTGTTTGGACCCTGTCACGCGGGTCGAAGCCGATCACGATCACCGTGTGTGCCTCTTCCGTGCTGGTGGACGGGGTATTCGTGGCTGGCATTCCGACTTTCGGTCACCGCGGGGGGTGATGTTCCTGTGTTGAGCCAAGCCGCGAACGGAGACCGCGGGAAGAGCAGAACCCTCTGTGAGCCAACCCCTCGGCCGGTCGGATGTCGGAAGCGACCCCGAGCCAGTCCCACGGTCCCCTACGGCACGTTACGAACCCGTCGGTTCGAACACGAGACCGCCACGCCGTACTCGTCGGAAGCGCCGGCCGTTGGCGTTGCCCTGTAGCTTCGACGCCTTCTTCAGTGCGCGGAGGGCCCAGGCTCGGTGCCACCATGCGTTGGGTAGTCAGCCAAACGTGGCGCTTGACACGTTACGAACGCGCGCCTTAACGTTATTAACCAGTCGTTTGGTAGATCTCGTGGATCGTATGTGCGATGAATGAAGGAGACCCCTTCGAAACACAGCGTGATGTCGGGCCGACCGTCATCACGGAACTGAGCGCCGCCGGGTTCGATGACACGGAGGAAATCGGGCATGGCGGCTTCGGTGTGGTGTATCGGAGCCTCGAAAGCGGCCTCGGCCGCACAGTGGCGGTAAAAGTTCTCACCGCCGACCTCGACGAGGAAAACCGCGCGCGATTCTTTCGCGAGCAGCACGCCATGGCCATACTGACTGGCCACCCCAATATCGTCGATGTTCTCCAGGTCGGTGGTACAGAGACCGGTCGTCCCTATCTCGTGATGCCGTACCACGAGAGGGGATCCCTCGACGAGCGGATCCGGAGTTCTGGCCCCCTGACCTTGGACGAGTCGTTGCGGCTCGGCGTGAAGATGGCGGGCGCGCTCGAGAGCGCACATGGGCTCGGGATCGTGCATCGCGATGTCAAGCCGGCAAACATCCTTTTCACGAACTACGGTGAGCCCGCCTTGGCGGATTTCGGCATCGCGCACGTGTCGGGCGGATTCCAGACCGCCACCGGCACTGTCACCGGTTCGCCAGCCTTCACGGCCCCCGAGGTACTCAAGGGTGATCGCCCCGGGCCGGCATCGGACGTCTACGGGCTCGGTGCCACCTTGTTCAGTGCGCTCACAGGGCATGCCGCCTTCGAGCGTCACAGCGGTGAACAAGTGGTCGCGCAGTTCCTGAGGATCGCCAGTCAGCCGGTGCCGAACCTGCGGGAGAACGGAATCGGCGACGACATCAGCGCCATTGTCGAGCGGGCGATGTCCCGCGACCCTGCCGAGCGGCCCACCGCAGCGGCACTCGGCGAAGAACTCCGCCTGCTTCAGGCTCAGCACGGGTTCCCTGTCAGCGAAATGGTTCTTCGCGTCGAGACGGTGTCCGGCCAGCTGAGTCCCCCGACGGAATTGACTGCAGAGCACAAGCCGGTGACGGTGCGGCCGAGTAGCGCAGTACCGCGTGCCGAGGGGAATCTTCCCGCCGAACTGACCAGCTTCGTCGGACGTCGTACCGAAACAGCGGAAGCGAAGTCACTGCTCGCGGTGTCTCGATTAGTCACCTTGACCGGTATCGGTGGTGTCGGTAAGACCCGTTTGTCCCTGCAGGTAGCCCAAACTGAGCGACGGCATTACCCCGATGGGGTATGGCTGGTCGAGTTGAGCGAGCTGCACAACGACGCGCTCCTGGTCGACGTTGTCGCGGCCAGTCTGGGGGTGCGGGACCGCTCGGGCAGACCACTGCTCGAGGTGCTCACTGCGTTCCTACGCTCGCGACAGCTGCTCATCGTTTTCGACAACTGCGAGCAGGTGATAGCGGGTAGCGCTGAGTTGGCGGACAGGTTGCTGCGGGAATGCCCCGAGGTGCGCATTCTTGCGACCAGTCGAGAGCCGCTCGACATCGGCGGAGAGTCGGTCTTACGGCTGGCCCCCCTGACTGTCCCCGATACTGATCATGCCCATGGACTGCGCGATCTACCCCGGTACGACTCGGTGCGACTTTTCATCGAACGAGCCGAGACAGCTGTGCCGGGCTTTGCGCTCACGGATAACAACCACGAGGCAGTGGCCTGTATCTGTTCGCGGCTCGATGGTTTACCGTTGGCGATCGAACTGGCGGCGGCACGGCTGCGGATGATGTCACCAGAGCAAATCCTGCAGCGGCTGACCGACCGGTACAGGCTGCTTACCCGAGGCGGGCGAAACGTACCTAGCCGGCAGCAGACCCTGCGATTGTGCATTGACTGGAGTTACGAACTATGTACTCCGATCGAACAACTCGTTTGGGCTCGCCTGTCGGTCTTCGCAGGGACCTTCGAACTCGCTGCCGCAGAGGATGTGTGTGGAAACAGTATCGAGCCCGACGACATCCTCGATGTGCTGTCTTCTCTCGTGGACAAATCAATCTTGATCCGCGAGGAAACCCGTGGGGTGATCGGCTTCCGGCTGCTCGAGACACTGAGGGACTACGGTGGGGAAAAGATCCAGCAGACCGGTGAGTACGAGCAGCTGCGCCGACGACACCGCGATTGGTACCAGCAGTTAGCCCGCGAGGCGGAGAAAGGTTGGATCAGCCCATGCCAGCTTGATTGGATCACTCGTCTAGAAAGCGAACAATCGAACCTTCGCGAAGCGCTGACATTCAGCCTTAGCGACGACGACGATAACCAAAGTGCCCTGCGCATGGTCACTGCACTGCACCCCTTCTGGCTCACCCGCGGGCTCCTCGGAGAGGGACGCTACTGGCTCGACAGCGCACTGGCCCGTTCACCTGGAGAGCAATCCATCGAACGCGCGAAAGCGCTCTACGCCGACTGCATGCTGACCGAACTGCAGGGCGATCTCGAAGCAGCATCCGACCCCATGCGGGACGAACGAGCTCGCTTCGGACAGTCGGCAGATCCGCTCGCCCACGCCCACCTCGCCCACGCCGATGGTCTGCTGGCGCTCTACAACGGCGAACTTCCACTCGCGCAATCCCGCCTACTGGATGCGCTCGCCGTGTTCGACGACGGGTGCGATCCATGCGCGCAGGTGGAAAGCCTGCTGCAGCTGGGCTGGGCATACCAGCTGGACGGTAAAGCCGTGCGGGCACTCGAGTTCTGCGAGAAGGCACTCGCGCTCACCGAGTCCAGGGGCGAAGCGGTGTACCGCTCGTATGCGCTGTTAGCGACCGGCGTTGCCGTGTGGCGCCAAGGTGATCGATCCCGTGCGACACGGCTACTCGAGGACGGACTCCGGCTCACCAGGATGAGAGATGACCCGCTCGTGACCGCAGCGTGTCTGGAGGCACTGGCCTGGATCGAATCCGCCGACGGCCACGCTAACCGTGCAGCCGTACTGATGGGGGCGGCAACGGCGCTTGGTCAATCTGTCGGTAGTCCTGCGGTTTTGATCCCCGGCCTGGCTGTTCACCACGATGATTGTGAAGAGGGCACCCGGCGGGCTCTCGGCGCGGGGGTCTTTGAGAAACTACGTCGCAAGGGCTCACATTTCGACGCTGACGCAGCCATAGCGTTCGCGCTCGGCGAGAAGGTACTGAGTACGCCGAAAGTAGAGCTCACCAAGCGCGAGCAACAGGTCGCTGATCTGATCGCTCAGGGGTTGACCAACAAGCAAATTGCTGGCCAGCTGGTAATTTCTCCACGCACCGCGCAGGGACACGTGGAACACATCCTGAGCAAACTCGGATTCACCTCGCGCACTCAAATCGCGACCTGGCTCGTCGAACATACTCGAGACGAGACCGACTAACGCCTGCCCCGCCGATACCCCGCCGCGGTTATCCCGAGTCGCCGCCGTCTCCGACGGCCTTCGGACCAAGACCCGGGCGTTGACACGCGACGCAAACCGAGTTCCGGTGCCTTCTACCTCATCTCATCCATGCATCTCCAACCTTGGCCACCGCGGCCGCTCGGGAGCATCAACAGCTGCCTCCAGTTGTCACCGGTAGTTGACGACTGTCCCGAGGTCGTGCGTCGTCGAATCCGGCTGCACGGCGGGCGGACTCTGCACACACATCTTCCGCCCGATCGTTGCCGCCTCGCCGACAACGAACGCGACAGGAACTGCGACCACCACCGACGCGAGGGCGATACCCGCGTCGACCGCCAGTCGTAGAACCCCGACACCATCGGCAAGGCGCTCCCGAAAACCCATATGTACGACCGCCTTCCTGCGATTGCACTATTCTACCGATCGTTTGTCAGGGTACGCGACGCGCGCATCACGAGGATCAGCGGGTCACAGGCGTCGATCAGGATCAACGGACAGAAGATCGGAAGATCATAGGCTCTACCCGGCCGCGGTCGTGGACTCCGACCCGATCGCGTTCCCCCACACCCGCACAGCGGTGGCATACCAACTGCGCACGCGCATCCACCTGGAACCACTCGCGGTAACCGACGCGCAAGCCCGGCTCACCGACCTCGGACAGCACGTACGCGACACCTGCGCCATGCTGCACAGCTTCCTGACCACCCACCCGAGCGACCGACCCTCCGAACGGGTCCGATCGGCCACCTTCGAGCAGCTCACCGACTACCTCCTCGACGCCGTCACCGCAGCACAGACCGCCGGCGTCCCCGAACAACGCATCTTCGACAGCATGTGACCACCGTCGACCCATCCTTGTCCGGCCGGCCCCGAACCTGGAGGTCCTGTGCTGTGGTCTCGGCTTCTTGACACCGAGACCCGGACCCAACACCGCCCACCAGAGGACAGGAACACAGATGTGGATTCTCTGGATCGGCGCCCTGCTGGTCGTCGGCGGCTCGACCGGTCTGGTCAGAGGGTGCACTACCCTCGCGCGCATCCTCTGTGCGCTTGCCGCGGTGGCCTTCGTCGCGGTTCTGGTCTCGGGTGTGCATTCGCTCCCCGGGTTCCTCGCCTTCGCCGCCGCCGTCTCGGTCACCGGCGGCCTTGTTGCGGTCACCGCACCCCGCAGCGAACGCCGGAACGCCGAGCGGCACACCGATTGATCGAGTGGGCCCATCGCGGTGGCGTCAGCGCACTCGCCAGATCCTGACCCGCGGCCGGTGTCCCCACCAATGGCGATGAACGTAGTGCCCGACAGCGACATCCCTGTTGTGTCGCACCGACTTTGCCTGCACCCACGTGTCAGTCGCCGATAGGTGTCCACGTGCGCGTCGCCCCTCGTGTTGCGGTCTCACGCACACCGGGCACGCGCTCGGCGCCACCGCGAGAGCTTGGTCCACTCGCGCCCGGAATCGACTGCGATCCCGGCGGACAGCGCGGACCACACGTCCGGCACATCGAAGTGCCCACACTGGTACATTCAGAAGCTGTCGGAAACCACGGTGGAGGCTGCGCTGGCCGCGTTCACCGAACCGGCACCGATCTCGGAGTTGCTGGCGCAGCAGGGCTGGATCGACGCCGCGTACTCCGCCGACAGTGTCGCCGAGATCGTCGCCCGGCTGCGTGGCAGCGGTGTCCCGGAGGCGGAGAAGGCGGCCGAGCAGGTCGTGTCGAAGTCGCCGACCGCGTGCGCGGTCACCCTGAAATCGCTGCGCCGCGCCCGGCAGGCCGGCAGCCTCGAGGACGTCCTCGACGACGAATTCCGGGTGTCCGTCGCCTGCCTGAGCTCACCCGACCTCGTCGAGGGCATCCGCGCGCAGGTCGTGGACAAGGACCGCAACCCGCACTGGTCACCCGCCACCATCGACGACGTCGACGACACCCGGATCGACGCGTTCTTCGCGCCGCTCGGCGACCTCGAACTCGGCCTGACGGCCCCGCAGCCGCAGCACTGACCACCAGCCACAAGCGTCCAGGAGGGACTGCTATGAGCACTACCGTCGGATTTCTGGGACTCGGCCACATGGGTGGTCCCATAGCGGCCAACCTCGTCAAGGCGGGGCACACGGTGGTCGGTTTCGACCTCGCGCCCGCCGCTCTCGAACAGGCAGTGAAAGACGGTGTCACCGTCGCCGATTCGGCCGTGGAGGCGGTGCGTGAGGTGG
>NZ_JAAOQS010000076.1:0-46637 GCF_011603105.1 Rhodococcus sp. A14
TACGCAGGACATCCACCGGGAAATGCTTGGCCTGATCCCACTCCACAGCGTGCGGCGCGAGATGCTCGGCCGCGAAGTCACGGGCAGTGTCGCTGATCGCCCGCTCGTCATCGGTCAAGGTGAACATATGAATCGACCCTTTCAGATCGGAGAAGTTGGAAGTACTATAGTTGGATATCCATGTAAATTGCCAATGGGTGTGACCCACTCCAAACCGAAACACTTCGACACGGGAAGTGCCGACACAGTCCCGTCGCCAAACGCGAGTTTCGCGAAATACACACTCAGGGCGTTCATTCGATGCTCATTCCGGACAACTAGGAGGCTTCCGGTGGCCACTGCGCAACCACCCCACTCGGCGCCGGCTGCCGAATCTGTGCCGCCGTATACATCGCTGATCGCCGCCGTACTGCAGACGCAGAAGCTGATCACCCATCAACTCAACTCCACGTTGCGACCACTCGGACTGTCGTTCGCCCGGTACGAGGTCTTGGCCATGATGATCGCCGCGAACGCCCCACTACCCATGGTGCGGATCGTCCGTGCTCTCGACAGGCATCCCACCACCATCGGAACGCTGATCGAAGGGCTCGAAGGTTCCGGGTTGGCCTTACGGACGATCAATCGGTCCGATCGCCGTTCGACCCTCGTCACGATCACCGACAAGGGTCGCGAGGTGGCAACCTCGGCGACCCGCGCCCTCGATGCCGTCGCCCTCGCGGACCCGAGGGTCATGCGCCGTCTCCACGAGGACCTGCAGCAGCTACTCTCCGCAACCCGGCGTGCATCGACCGCCGCACGGGGCGGACACCACACCACGGCGGCCGACCTACCGGGAGGCCGGCCGTGATCGACGTCCGGAACATCCGCTCGGATGACCTTCGGTACCTGCTCGCCGTCGCGCGAACCGGACGCCGCCAATCCGCGGCGCTGGACCTGGGCGTCGACCACACCACCGTCTCGAGGCGTGTGCGTGCGCTCGAGAAGGTCCTGGGTGTCCGTCTGCTGCAGCGCAGTGCCGACGGATGGGAGCTGACCGATGTCGGCCGATCGATCGCGGAGAAGGCGCGACTGATCGAGGAAGCCGTTCAGGAAACCGCCGACGTGGTCCTCGGTATCAGTGAGAATCCACTCCGGGGAACCATCCGGATCACCGCTCCGGACGGATTCGGGTCGTTGTTCGTCGCTCCCGCATTGGCCAAGCTGCGGATGAGTCACCCGCACCTTGTCGTCGAGTTGATCACGGATACAAGGCAACTGAATCTGTACCAATCAGGGTTCGACCTCGCTGTCGCGGTGGGCACACCGATCACCAGTCGGCTGGTCTCCGAACGTGTTTGCCAGTACTCGCTGGGGTTGTACGGCAGCGAAGGATACTTCCGCGAGCACGGCGAACCCGGCAGCCTGGACGAGCTGACAGCGCACCCGCTGGTCTTCTTCGTCGACTCCTTGCTGCAGGTCGGCGATCTCGACCTGAGCCGGCATCTGCCCGGTGTCGCTGCAAAGTTCATGTCCACCAACATCTTCGCTCATGTCGCTGCCACGCGTTCCGGCGGTGGCATCGGGCTGTTGCCGGCGTTCATGGCGGACCAGCACACCGATCTGCGCAGGATCTTGCCGGAGGCCGTCGATGTTCGCCTTGCCTTCTCCCTGGCCGCGCGCCGCGAAAGCCTCACCAATCCGGCGGTCCAGGCCGTCCGGCAAGCGATTCAGGAAGAGGCGCGCAGTCGGCGAGACGAACTGGTCCCCACTGTGTAGGTTCCCGGCGCACCCGGGGCGGTGTTGCAGGAGGCAGACTCCTGCAACACCGCCCCGGTGTGCCAGTCGGACTCTCACCGAGTTCACGCCTGCGCGGGCACCATCGCATCGAGCGGATCGGTGGCGTCGACCGAGTCGAGCCAGTCGAGAATCTGTTCGGTGTGCTGTCCGAGCACCGGCGGCGCAACATGCGCGGACCGCACCAGCGACTCACCGCCTGCCGTTTCCATCCGCAGGGACGGACCCGGCAACTGCACCGGCCCCACCACGGGATGCTCGACCTCGAGGAGCAGGCCCTGGCTGCGGGTCTGCTCCCATTCGTAGACCTCGTCGATGGTGCGGATCGACCCGGCGGGAACACCCGCGGCCTCGAGCGCGGCGAGGACGTCAGCCCGAGGACGTCGGGCGAAGTCGGCCTCGATTGCGGTGATCAGCTTGTCGCGGTTCGCGACCCGGTCCCGGTTGACCGTGAATCGTGGATCGTCCGCCGACAGCCCGGCCACCGGAGCGAATTTCGCCCAGATCGCCTCGCTGCCGACCGCGATCTGAACGTATCCGTCGGCGCAGCGGAAGCTTCCGTACGGCGCGATCTGCGGGTGGTGGTTACCGGACCGCTGCGCGACCTGCCCACCGACCGTCCACTTGGTGCCCTGGAAGGTGTGGGCGCTGATCGCGGCGGCCAACAGGGACGTCCGGACGACCATGCCCTTGCCGGTCTTTTCCCTCGAGGCCAGTGCGGCCGAGACTCCCGTGGCGCCGTGGACACCGGCGAGGACGTCGGCGACCGGGACTCCGATCCGCGTCGGCTCCCCGTCGGGGTCACCGGTCACCGACATCAGCCCGGCCTCGCCCTGGGCGATCTGGTCGTAGCCGGCGCGGGATCCCTCCGGGCCGTCGTGCCCGAAGCCGGTGATCGACAACGTGATCAGCCGCGGGTTGAGCTCCTCGAGTACGTCGGCCGGAAAGCCCAGCCGGTCGAACGCGCCCGGCCGCAGATTCTCGATCAGCACGTCCGCCCGCCGAACCAGGCGACGGAGCGCATCCTTACCGTGCTCGGATTTGAGGTCGAGCACGATCGATTCCTTGTTCCGGTTCGCCGACATGAAGTACGACGACTGCGGGTCGTCGGCCGGCCCGACGAACGGCGGCCCCCAGGTGCGGGAGTCGTCGCCGGTGCCCGGGGCTTCGACCTTGATCACCCGGGCACCGAGGTCACCGAGCATCATCGCGGCGATCGGCCCGGCCAGCGCACGGGAGAGGTCGAGCACGAGGATGTCATTGAGTGGTCCGACAGTCATGGTGCGCTCCCTTCTCAGAGTGTGCGCAGGCGCACGTTGACCTGCTTGGTCTGGGTGAATCCGGCGATCATGCCCTCGAGCGACACTTCGCGGCCGAGGCCACTCTGCTTGTATCCGCCGTACGACTGGCCGACCATCTGGCCGCCGCCCTGGTTGACCTGCACCCACCCGGTTTCGAGGGCATGGGCGGTGGACAGCGCCAGATCGAGATTGTGGGTCCACACGTATGCGGCCAGACCGTAGTGCGAGTCGTTGGCCATGTCGATGACGTCGGAGTGGTCGTTCCACGGGATCGCGACGAGCGCCGGCCCGAAGATCTCCTCACGGGACAGGCGCCAGGAGTTGTCGGCGCCGGAGAACACGGTCGGGCCCATGTAGTAGCCGTCGGAGTTCGGGATCGTGGCGGGGGACCCGTCGAGGACCGTCGAGACCTTGCTCGAGCTGAGACCGTCGTCGAGGAACCCGCAGACCGAGGCGAACTGCTTGTCGTTGACGATGGCGCCCATGTCCGTGGACTCGGCGAGCGGATTCCCGACCTTCAGCCCGGCCAGGGTGTTCACCAGCCGGTCGAGGACCTCGTCGTAGACGTCCTGGTGCAGGAACAACCGGGAACCGGCGGTGCAGCTCTGTCCCTGCCGGTGTACCCGGGTCGACAGCAGCAGTTGATTGATGAAGTCGTCGTCGATGTCCACGTCGGGGAATACGATCGAGGGGTTCTTGCCGCCGAGTTCGAGGGAGACGTGTGCCAACCGGCCACCGGCCTCACGGGCAACATGACGTCCCACTTCGGTCGAGCCGGTGAAGGAGATCTTGTCGACGTCCGGGTGCTGAACCAGTGCTTCACCGGCCACCCTGCCGGATCCGGTGAGGACGTTGAGCACACCGGCCGGCAGGTGTTCGGCGCAGATCTCGGCGAGCAGCAACACGCTCAGCGGAGCCGCCTCGGCCGCCTTGACCACGACGGTATTTCCCGCGACGAGGGCGGCGGGGATCTTGAATCCGGCGATCATCAGCGGGGAGTTCCAGGGCAGGATGCATCCGATGACGCCGAGGGGCTCCTGGCGGGAGTACTGGAGCTGATCGTCGCCGGCGGGCAGAACCGTGCCCTTGATCTCGCCGGCGACACCGGCGAAGTACCGGAACAGGTTCGCCAGGGTGGCGACCTCGGGGCGTGCCTGGGTGCGCAGCGCGTTTCCGGTGTCGAGGGCGGTGAGGCGGGCCAGTTCCTCGGCGCGCGCGTCGATGGCGTCGGCGATCTGGCTCAGGATCCGGCCTCGCGCCGTGAAGTGCTGAGACCGCCACCGAGGGAAGGCTTTCTGCGCAGCACGCACCGCGCGATCGACGTCCTCGGTGCCCGAGGACGGGACACGGCCGATCACGTGCTCACGCAGAATCGGGGTGGTCACCTCACTCCACTGACCGGAACTGGCGTCCACCCAGGCCCCGTCGACGAACATGGGGTAGTCGCGGGCCTCGGGAATATGGAGCTCAGCGAGTGAGGTTTGTGTGGAGGTCATGTCGGAATCTCCTTGATATTCGGATGGCTCTGCTGGGGTGCAGGGAACAGCGTTCAGGTGGACGGAGCGACGCTTCCGCGCTCGGACAGCGCGCCGATCGCGAGGGCGTAGACCTCGTCGACCTCACCTTCCGCATCGACGGCCAGCAGAAGCGGCGAGTAGTAGTCGAGCAGCGGTCGGGTCTCGTCGTGATAGACCCGCAGACGTCGACGAATGACGTCCTCGGTGTCGTCGGCGCGGCCACGGGCCAGCATCCGTTCGACGACTGCATCGTCCGCTATCGAAAAGTCCAGGACGGCGTCGATCTGGCTCAGCTGTCGGCCAAGGAGCTCATCGAGGGCGATCGCCTGAACCACGGTGCGGGGGAAGCCGTCCAGAATCAATCCTGTGGCCGTGTCGTCGGCCGCGAGGCGCTCCGCGACCATCCCGATGGTGACCTCGTCCGGGACCAGTTCGCCGGCATCGAGGAACGATTTCGCCGTCCGCCCCAGTTCCGTGCTCTGTGCGATGTGGCTGCGGAACAGATCGCCGGTCGAGATGTGGGGGAGCTGCAGCGCCGTCGAAAGCGACTGCGCCTGTGTGCCTTTGCCCGCTCCCGGCGGCCCTGTCAGAATGATGCGCACAACGAATTCCTTTCACATCGAGCAGCGTCTCACTCCCGCGGCACGGGGCGAGGTCTACGTGGGAGGGGCTACGACTGTTGTGCCTGCACGTCATATGCACCGGCACGGATTGCCGTCACGATCGCAGAGAAGTCACGGCCTGGGCCGTCCTGGGCGACGAACTGTTCGTAGAGTTCGGTGGCGCGTCGTCCGAGCGTCGTTTCGACACCGTTGTCCGTCGCTGCGGACTGCGCGAGTCGGAGGTCCTTGAGCATCAATGCACTCGCGAACCCGCCGGCATAGTCGCGGTTGGCGGGGCTGGTCGGAACCGGTCCGGGAACCGGGCAGTTCGTGGTCAACGCCCAGCACTGACCGGACGCGGTCGACGAGACGTCGAACAGTGCCTGGTCGGTCAGGCCCAGCTTTGCGCCAAGCGCGAAGGCTTCGCTGACGGCGATCATGGAGATCCCCAGGACCATGTTATTGCAGATCTTCGCAGCCTGACCTGCTCCGGAGTCGCCGCATCGGACGATACGGGACCCCATGGCGTCGAGCAGTGAGCTTGCTCGGTCCACCGCGTCGGCCGGGCCGCCGACCATGAAGGTGAGCGTTCCGCCGTCCGCGGCGACCGTGCCTCCGGACACCGGGGCGTCCACCGCCTGATGCCCGGCGCCGACAGCCAGTTCAGCGGCGGCTCGCGCGTCGCCGACATCGATCGTCGAGCAGTCGAGGAAGAGGGTTCCCTGCGATGTGGCCGGGACCAGGTCGGCGTAGACGTCGAGCACGTGCTTGCCGCTGGGCAGCATGGTGATGATCACGTCGGCACGCTCCGCTGCATCGACAGGAGATGCAGCAGAGTCGATTCCGTGTGATGACGCCATCTCGGATGCCGCTGGGGAGGGGTCGAATCCGATGACTGTGTGGCCGTTGCGCACCAGATTCGTGGCCATACCCAAGCCCATGTTTCCGAGGCCGAGGAAAGCGATCTTGCTCATCTGTACTCCTAGCGGTGTGGTAACCGACGTTCAACGCGCAGTCCGAGTCGATGCCGGCAGGTGACGTCGACTCGGACGAGCCCTTGGGATAGACCCCGGGAATCTCTTCGCTTCGCGCAGTTTCCGGCGGGGACGAATACAAGTGTGCCCGGGTATGGAGGCCGGGGGAATCACCTAACCTGCAATGGGGATGTGCAATATTGCATCACCGCGCGCCGACAGCAGACCCGAAACCGCCATCTTCGTCGGAAGGGGCGATCACCTGGGACCGTTGGGCGGTGGGCCGAGGTCGACGGAGATTTCCATGCTCCCGAATCCGAGGTAATCCACTCGCAGCCCGCCCCACCTCAGCGTGGCGGTCGCTTCCTGTACCTGGGTAGTCAGCCGGTGAAGCCGGGCGCGGTCCCATTCCGGCGTGTAGGGGTCGTCGTTGTCGAGCAGGAACGCGAACAGCTCGTCCAGGGCCCGCCGGAACTCGCGTACGTCCTGCCGGGCGGCGATGTGCTCGACCACGGTCCTCACCTCTGGTCGGTGTATCGGCGCCGGCTCTTCGCGCGTTGCACAACGACAGGAATGACCGGGTACGGCAATCGCACACCCCGTCGGACTACCCCGCGTCGGCGCGGTGCGCGGTGCCGAAGCGGCGTTGGCAGGCAGCCGGTGACATCGACAGCTCCCGCACGAAGACTCTTCGTAGGCTCTCGTAGCTCGGGAAGCCGGCGAGTGATGCTGCCTGTGTTGCGTTGTGCCCCTGGTCGAGCAGCGCCTTTGCCATGTCGAATCGGACCAGCTCGACATACTGGGCAGGTGTGGTGGACAGCTCGGTTCGAAAGAGTCGCGTGAGGTGTCGAGGGCTCACGTTGAGGTGTCCGGCGAGTTCGGCGAGCGAATGCTTCCCGGCGGGGTCCGCCGTCACCAGATCCACAATTCGGCGGAGGGCTGGTGTGCGCGGCGGTGGGCCTTGGAGTGGGGCAGAGAACTGCGATTGTCCGCCCGCGCGCTGCAAGTAGACCACCAGGCGTCGGGCGACGTCGCGCGTCAGATCGGGGCCATGGTCTTCCTCGACCAGCGCCAGCGCCAGGTCGATGCCGGCGCTCACGCCCGCGGACGTGTACGTGGTGCCGTCGCGAACATAGATCGAGTCGGGTTCGACGAGGGTTGTCGGGTGCCGGGCGGCAAGTTCGTGTGCGACTTTCCAGTGCGTGGTCGCGCGTTTGCCCTCCAGGAGGCCGGCCGCCGCGAGGATGAACGCGCCTGTGCAGATGGAGCCGACCCGAGTAGATCGCGTTGCGAGCGTGCCCGTTGCCTCGACGAGGTCGCGGGCGATGGCGGTTCGCGGGTAGATGTCGCCGCCGGCCACGAGGAAGGTGTCGGGTGCCGGTTCCGATCCTGCGTCGCCGTCGACGGAGATCTTTGTCCCGATAGACGACGCAACACCGGCACCGGTCGGCGACAACAACACGATCTGGTAGTCGGCGCCGCATCGATTCGCCTCCGCGAACACCTCGGCGGGGCCGGCGACATCGAGCAGCTTCACCCCGTCGTAGACCAGGACCGCGACCCGATGCGGGTGGGGGCTCGTACGCACGCTCACCGCCTGTCCGAATTCGGGTGATTCATGGCCGGACCGAGGCGACGCCGGACCCTCGATGTTCGGCACCGTAGAGGGACGGACACATCGTCTGTTCTACAACATCGAAACCTGAAAGTGCAGGGCCCATGACCGAGATCATCGCAGGAGTAGAGATTCCCGAGACACAGGCGGCAGCCGAAGCCACTCGCCTCGTCCAGGATACGACGAGCCCCCTGATCTTCCATCACTCACGGCGCGTGTTCCTCTTCAGCACACTCCAGGCTCGCGAGCTCGGCCTGCAGCCAGACCCTGAGCTGCTCTACCTCTCTGCCCTCTTCCACGACACTGGCCTCCTCACGCCCTTCTCGGATGTCGAGCAGCGGTTCGAGCTCGATGGGGCCGATCATGCTCGCAAGTTTCTGCTCGACCGCGGTTTCTCCGCTGCCGCCGCCGAGGTGGTCTGGACGGCGATCGCGCTGCACACCACACCCGGGATTCCCGGCCGGATGGGGGACGAAGTCGCCGCCACCCACTTCGGCGTCCTCACCGATGTGGTCGGGCTGGGTCTGGCCGGACTGAACCCGGACCGGGTCGAGGAGATCACCGCTGTCCATCCGCGGGGTGACTTCAAAGAACGAATTTCTGCGTGCCTTCGTCGACGGGCTCAGCCACCGGCCGGACACCACCTACGGCACCGTCAATGCCGACGTACTGGACCACTTCGTTCCCGGCTTCCGCAGCATGAGCATGGTTGATCGCATCACGGGGTCGCCGTGGTCTGCATGACCGGGACGCACCGGAAGACATCGCGCGATCTTCAGGCAACCTCGTTCAGCACCATCGGTGCGGGCGCCCGGACCCACAACCATTCGACAACCTACTCAGAAGGAACGTCATGACCAGCGTGAATCTCGGCAAGCAGCACCCGTCCGTCTATCGGAGCCTGACGACGCTGGACGCGGAAGTGGAGTTGGTGAAGATCCGCGTCTCCCAACTCAACGGCTGCGCCTTCTGCCTTCGCTTGCACACCCGCGACGCCCTCGCCAAGGGAGAGACGACGGATCGACTGGCCGTCGTCGCAGCGTGGTGGGAGTCGCAGTATTTCAGCGACCAGGAGCGCGCGGCTCTCGCTCTCGCCGAACAGGTCACCGCTCTCGCCGTTCCGGAACGGCGAACCTGGGATGACGGCTCCCTCACAGATGAGCAGGTGTCCGCGATCAGCTGGCTGGCAACCGTGATGAACGCCTGGAATCGGGTCGCGATCACCAGTCACTACCCGGTTGCGCCGTAAAGTTCTCGGCCCTCGGCCCTCGGCGCTGTCGCCGAGGGCCGGCTCTCGGAAGGGCCTGCGACGACCAGCTCGCCCTCTGAACGAAATCCACCGAAAGCGCTGCCGCACCCTCATCCAAGCGGATGGGAAACCATGTGTGGTTGGATCCGACGCGCTGTTGAGGTCGACCTGGGATCGATCGCCAACGAAACATGCCCTACGACGAAGCTTTTGGAGATTCGAGAGTTTCCGGTGAGCCAGTGCTGGCGAAGGAAGGAGAGAGCGTCGAAGATCGCTGTCGAGTGGAGTTGAGTGGTGACCTTGTCGCGTGCTTCGTCGCCGCTCAGCCTGCCGAGCGATGCCGCGACCGGCCGTGCATTCCTTGACGAGTTGCTCGCCCCGCTGCGCGAGCTCCGGGACGGTCTGCGACTCGACGAACATGTTCTTTCCGCGACGCCGATCGTGCGATGTAGTCGGTGAAGGCGCGGACGACGTGCCGAATCAGATCGTGTGGCTGCGTGCGGCGTCTTGTGAATGTTGACATCGACCGCTGTTGACAGCGTGTGATGTCAGTTCTAGTGTCTTCGGCATGCGCGGCATCAACGAGGAGGGCGCCCGAATGGTCAGGTCTGCAATACCGGTGGAACTTCCGGTCGACAACGTCGATCAGGCACCCGAAAGGGTCGACGTACTCATCGTCGGCGCGGGATTCGGTGGGCTGGGAACTGCGATCAGACTGAAACAAGCCGGCATCGACGACTTCGTCGTGCTCGACCGTGCGGAGGACATCGGCGGAACGTGGCGGGTCAATACCTACCCGGGAGCGCAATGCGACATCCCCTCGATCCTCTATTCATTCTCTTTTGCTCCCAACCCGAACTGGACCAGGCTCTACCCGCTGCAGCAGGAGATCCACGACTATCTGCGCGCCTGCGCTGAGAACTTCGGCATCGTCCCGCACCTGCGGATGGGTCATGACGTGCAAGACGCGACCTGGGACGACGACTCGCAGGCGTGGCACGTGACCACCAGTCATGGAAACTGGGAGGCGCGGATTCTGGTCGGGGCGATGGGCCCGTTCAGTGAACCGGCGGTACCGAACCTTCCCGGACTGGCGAGCTTCCAGGGCGCTGTTTTTCACTCCGCCGCCTGGGACCACGAGCACGATCTCGCCGGGGAAAGGGTCGCGGTGATCGGAACCGGTGCCTCTGCGGTGCAGATCATCCCCCGAATTCAGCCGAGCGTCGGTTCGATGACGGTGTTCCAGCGGACCCCGACGTGGATACTTCCGCACCCCGACCAACCGATGACCGGATGGCCACAGAGATTGTTCGCGCGGGTACCTGTTGCCCAGCGGCTGGCGCGGGCCGGTCTCGATCTGGTCCAAGAGGCGATGGTTCCGGGTTTCGTGTACAAGCCGGCGCTGCTGAAAGGGCTGGCGGCGCTCGGCCGCGCCCACCTGCGCCGCCAGGTCCGCAACGCGGAGCTGCGGACAAAACTCACGCCCACCTATGCGTTCGGTTGTAAACGACCGACGTTTTCCAACTCCTTCTATCCGGCGCTCGCGCAGCCGAATGTGGACGTGGTCACCGACGGAATTCGTGAAGTGCGATCGAACGGGATCGTCACCGAGGACGGCGCTCTCCACGAGGTCGACACGATCGTGATGGGAACGGGCTTCCGGCTGACCGACAATCCCGCGTTCGATGTGGTGCGAGGGCGCGACGGTCGTACCCTGGCCGAGGCGTGGAACGGCAATGCCCGAGCCTATCTCGGCACCACAATCAGTGGATTCCCCAACTTCTTCATGTTGCTCGGCCCCAATTCCGTCGTCTACACCTCGCAGGTTGTGACCATCGAAGCTCAGATTGCGTACATCCTCAGTTGCCTGCAGGAAATGAACGCGCAGGGGGCGGCGAGTATCGACGTCCGCCCCGAGGTTCAGCAGGCATTCGTCGACGAGGTCGACAAGAGGCTACAGACCTCGGTGTGGAACACCGGTGGGTGCACCAGCTATTACCTCAGCGGCGAGGGCCGCAACTTCACCTTCTACCCGGGGTTCAACCGCCGCTTCCGCGCGCGGACCCGGCGGGCGGACCTCGACCAATACATCCTCAGCGGGGTCGGAGCCTCGGCAAAATCGACAGTGAGGACAGCAGGATGATGTCGTTTCCCCGAATAGGCCGAAACCCTGTGGTCGATTCGGTCGGTGCGCGGCGATACACGGACGAAGCGCACGCGATCACCGCTCGTGACGTCGAGTTCTCCTGGGACGGAGTGCCGTTGCACTATGTTCCCGGCGAGCCGATGGCCACGCATGTCATCAACTTCATGCACTTGGTACTTCCCGAAGGCGAGCGCGCGATGTCCGCGACGTTGGCCGAGGCGCTGCCACTGATCGAGGACGAGCGGCTCCACGAGGAGGTCGTCGGGTTCGTCGGCCAGGAGGCGACTCACGCCGCGTCGCACAAGGGGGCCCGTGAACACCTCGCGGAACTGGGCATGGACATCGAACCGATGTCGAAGAAGATGGACTGGCTCGTAGACCGGATTCTGGGAGATCGAGGGCTGTCCGGCCGTGCGAAACGGGCGTGGCTGTGTGAGCGGCTGGGTTTGTTCGCCGCCATGGAGCACTACACCGCCGTGGTGGGGGAGTGGCTGCTGACGGACCCCGCACTGGAGAAGGCGGGCATGCACCCGATGATGCTCGACATGGTCCGGTGGCACGGCGCCGAGGAGGTCGAGCACCGCAACGTCGCCTTCGACGCCTACATGTACGTCGACGGCAGCTATGCCCGCCGCGTACGAACGGCACTGATCGCCAGCCTCACCCTCATCCTGCTGTTCCTGACATCGATGAACTACCTCTTCCGCACCGATCCGTCGGCGGACAAGGGGCGCTTCTGGCCACTGCAATTGATCCGTGCAACCAGGCGGGGGCTCGTGCCCAACATCAAATTCCTGATCACGGAAATCCCGCCGTACCTCCGTCCCAGCTTCCATCCCTCGCAGATCGGTGACATGGATGTGGCGATGCGCTACCTCGCACAGTCGCCTGCCGCCAACCGTTCCTACCGAGAAAGCGACTCATGACAATGACGACGTCGGACAGTTCCGCAGGCTCGGACTCCGATACGCCCGACTTCGAACCCTCCAGGGTTCTCCGGCTGGCTGCGCGGGCGACGGTCGCGTACCGAAACGTGTTCGCCGCCAGTCGCGCTGCTCCGTGGCTGTCGAGGCCGAAGCCCGTGCGTCACTGGGGCTTCGATATGAATCTGATTGTTGCGGAGGTGCGGACCGAGGCAGCTGATGTCGTCAGCATGACAGTGGTGTCGCCGGACGGACGCGACCTCCCGTCCTGGATCCCAGGCGCGCACCTCGACCTGATCCTCCCCTCGGGAAAGCAACGGCAGTACTCACTGTGCGGCGACCCCGACGATCTGTCGTCCTACCGCATCGCGGTGCGTCGGATCGACACCGGCCTGGGTGGTTCGCGGGAGGTCCACGACTCCGTGCGGACCGGGACCCCGATCACCGTGCGGGGGCCTCGCAATGCCTTCCCACTGGTTGCCGCGGAATCGTATCTCTTCGTCGCGGGCGGAATCGGAATCACTCCGATCCTGCCGATGGTGAAGAGATGCCACGACCGTGAGCTGCCATGGAGGTTGGTCTATCTCGGACGCTCCCGAGAAACCATGCCGTTCCTCGACGAACTCGCCTGGTATCCCCGTGGCCAGGTCGAGATCCGGCCGGACGACGAATTCGGTCCTCCTGATGTCGCCGGCATCGTCGCCACGGCTTCCCCTGGTGCCGCCGTCTACATGTGTGGCCCGACACCGTTGATGACCACCGCGCGTCGGCTGATGTCCGAGATCGACCCGACCGGATCGCTTCACACCGAACGCTTCTCACCACTTCCGGTGGTCGATGGCCGTGAGTTCGAGATACGACTCGCCCGCCGAGGGACGACTGTGTCGGTCGGGCCGGACGAGACCGCGCTCGCGGCGATCCGCCGGGAGGTCCCGGGTGTCGCCTACTCGTGCCGGCAGGGCTTTTGCGGCACCTGTCGCGTGCGCGTCCTGGCCGGCGAGGTCGATCACCGCGACAAGATCCTGACGCACAACGAACGGGAGAATTCGATGCTGGTCTGTCTGTCCCGCTCGGCCGGTGGATCGCTGGTGATCGACCTGTGATGCGCTGGTACCCACTCGCCGCCACCGACGACGAGTTCCTGCAGACCGCCCGATTCCGGCTCGTGCACATCGTGAACGTGTCGACGGACACCGACCACGTGTGGAGTGTGTTGACCGCACACGACGCACTGGTGTCGTGGGCGCGGCTGATCACGGCAAGCGAGTGGACGTCGTCCCGGCCCTTCGGTGTCGGTACCACCAGAACCGTGACGCTCGGTCACGGCGCCGCGGCGCTGAGGGAACGCTTCTACCGCTGGGACGAGGGCAGACGGATGACCTTTACCGCCGAGTCCGCCAGCAGACCCGGATTCCGCCGGTTCGCCGAGGACATCACCCTGGAACCGACGTCCGACGGAACCCGGCTCACCTGGACCTTTGCGATGGACACCACGCCCGGGTTCGCCCCATTCCTCGTACTGTCCCTGCCAATCCTCCGTCGGGTGACACGGGGATGGGCGCACGCGCTCGCCGACAAGACGCTCGACGAACCGAAGGGAACCCGCCGATGATCACGACCACGGCTGCGGCCGACATGTTCGATGTGATCAGTCCGGCGACCGGGCGGGTGGTAGGAACCCACCCACGCGGGTCGGCCGACGACATCGACGACGCGGTGCGCCGAGCGCGCGAGGTCGCCGGCTGGTGGGGGTCGCTGGGATTCGACGAACGGGCCCGGCGACTCGACGCGTGGCGGGGCATCATCGCCCGTCGGGCACCGGAACTCGCGGAGCTCACCCACCTCGAGATGGGTAAGCCGCGCGCAGACGCGATGCTCGAAATTGCGATGGCCTCGGAACACCTGGCGTGGGCGGCCAAGAACGCCGCCCGTGTACTGGGTCGGCGCCCGGTCCGCTCCAGCCTGCTCACCGCCAACCAATCGGCGAGCGTCGAATATCTCCCCGTCGGAGTCGTGGGGGTGATCGGACCGTGGAACTACCCGATTTTCACCCCGCTCGGTTCTTTGTCCTTCGCGCTCGCAGCCGGGAACACCGTTGTCTACAAGCCCAGCGAGTACACCCCGGGCGTCGGTGTGTGGTTGGCCCAGGCATTGTCCGAGGTCGTGCCGGAACACCCGGTTCTACAGGTGGTCACGGGTGACGGCTCCACGGGAGCCGCGCTCTGCCGATCGGGCGTGGACAAGATCGGGTTCACCGGTTCCACCGCCACTGGAAAACAGGTGATGACCGCGTGCGCGGAGACACTCACTCCGGTTCTGATGGAGTGCGGCGGAAAGGACGCCTTGATCGTCGATGCTGACGGCGACCTCGACGCGGCGGCCGACGCGGCCGTGTGGGGTGGGTTCTCCAACGCCGGTCAGACCTGTCTCGGGGTGGAGCGGGTGTACGTGCACGAAAAGGTATTCGACGCGTTCGCCGATCGGGTGGTCACTCGTGCACGCACGATCCGGGCCGGTTCCGGCGGGAACGCCCAGATCGGTCCCATCACCATGCCCACACACATCGACGTCATCCGTCGCCACATCGACGACGCGATCGGGAGGGGCGGCCGCGCCGTACTCGGAGGGCCGGACGCCATCGAGGGCAACCTCGTGCAGCCGACCATTCTGGTGGACGTGCCGGAGGACAGTGTCGCGGTCACCGAGGAGACATTCGGGCCCACCATGACCGTGACCAGGGTGCGGGATATGGACGACGCGGTCGACCGAACCAATGCGAGCCGATACGGATTGGGGCTGAGCATCTTCTCCCGCCGACGCGGCGAGGAGATCGCGACGAGAATCCGCACCGGCGCAGTGTCGGTCAATTCGTACGTCATGTACGCCGCCGTCCCCAGCCTGCCGCTGGGTGGTGTCGGTGATTCCGGATTCGGCCGGGTCCACGGCGCTGACGGGTTGAGGGAGTTCACGTTTGCCCGTGCGATGACGAGGCAGCGATTCCCGTCGATTCTTCCGCTCACCACGTTTCGGCGCACACCGCGGATCGACACTCTGGTGCGCGTTCTCGTCAGACTGCTCCACGGAAGGCATTGATGATGGCCACGTTCAGAACCCGATCGACGATCGCTCGCACCCTGAGAGACCTGGGACTCCCACTTCCCGGTCGAGGCGCCGAGTACAACGTTGCCGGAAAGGTGGTCCTGATTACCGGCGGCGGCGACGGTATCGGACTGGCATCGGCGCGAGCACTGCATGCCCGCGGCGCGACCGTCGCGCTGATCGATGTCAACCAATCCGCGCTGACGGCGGCCGAATTCGCGCTCGGACGACGGCGGGTCCTCACCCTGGTCGCCGACGTCCGCGACCGTCGCGGCATGGATGCAGCCGTACACCGGGTGATCGAGCGGTATGGGCGGCTCGATGTGGTGATCGCGAACGCCGGAGTGACCCCGCCCCCGTCCACCCTCCGCCAGATAGATCCGGCGGGCTTCGACCGCGTGATCGACATCAACCTCACAGGCGTCTTCAACACCGTCCATCCGGCGATCGACGAAGTGATTACGCGACGCGGCCACATCGTGGTGGTGTCGTCTGCGGCGGCCTTCGCACCCGGTCTCGGTGGTGCGTCCTACATGATCAGCAAGGCCGCCGTCGAACAACTCGGCCGGGCACTCCGTCTCGAACTCGCCGGCTACGGCGCCTCCGCGGGTGTCGCGTACTTCGGGATGGTCGACACACAACTGGCTCGGGCAACGCTGGACGACGACGAGATCGGCAGAAGGCTCGATGCGCGTCTTCCTCGTCCGCTGCGCCGCCGCATCAGTCCGGAGGATGCCGCGACTGTGATCGCGGATGCCATCGCTCGCCGCGCCGGACGCACCCTCGCTCCGGCGGCATGGCAACCGTGGGCACTGGGACGAGGACTGGTGAACGTGCTCGCCGACGGCTACCTGGCGGCCGATGCCGAATGCCACCAACTGATCCGCGAGCTCGAAGAACGCCCCGTCACCACATATCCGAGTGGATCCACAGCAGCCGGTCCTGAACCGAGGAGAACGCCATGACCATCGATGAAGCGCCCCACACCCTGTGCGCAGCATTTCAACGCACCGCCGCCATCGACCCGGACGCCATCGCACTGCGAACGGTCGGCGATTCACAGACGTTGACCTGGCGGCAATACTCGAGCCAGGTCCGCGAAGTGGCGGCTGGATTCGCCGCACTCGGAGTCCGCCGCGGCGACACCGTCGCCTTGATGATGGCCAATCGCGTGGACTTCTACCCCATCGACGTCGGAGCGCTACATGTCGGGGCGACGTCGTTCTCGATCTACAACACGCTTCCTCCCTCTGCCATCGCATACGTTCTCGGCAACGCCGAAGCCAAGGTCGTGGTGTGCGAGGCCCAGTACGTGGAGCGAATCAGGGAATCCGGCGCACTGCTGGAGCAGATCGTCGTCATCGATGCGGAGGCAGGAATTGCCCCGGCCGGGACGCTCACCTTGGACCAGATGAAGGCTCTCGGCTCACCGGAGTTCGACTTCGACGCCGCGTGGCGCTCGGTGCGGCCCGACGATGTTGCAACCCTGATCTACACCTCCGGCACTACCGGCAACCCGAAAGGGGTGGAGTCGACTCATGCCGCATTGCTGTTCGAGGCCGGCGCGGTGTGCTGGATCCTCCCGATCGAGTTCGGGGACCGCATCACCTCCTTCATGCCGTCGGCACACATCGCCGATCGGATGACGGCTCTGTACTTCCAGATGGTGTTCGGAACGCAAGTCACCGTGGTCGCGGACGTACGGCAGATCGCTGCCGCACTTCCCGACTGCCGGCCAACCATCTGGGGCGCGGTACCGCGGGTCTGGGAGAAGCTGAAAATCGCGGTCGAACGGGCGGTGGCGAACGAGCCGGACGACGCACGACGGCGCGCGTTGCAGTGGGGCCTCGAGGTCGGCGCGCGCCGGATCGAGTTGCTCCGGGTAGGTCTCCCCGTACCGGAAGAATTGGAACACGAGTTCGTCAAGGCAGAATCGGTGGTGTTGGCGCCGATGCGCGCCGAACTCGGATTCGACAAGCTCCGATGGGCCGTGTCAGGAGCGGCACCGATACCCGCCGACACGCTGGCATTCTTCGCGGGGCTCGGGCTGCAGATCTCCGAGATCTGGGGGATGTCGGAACTGACCTGCATCGCCAGTGCGGCCCCGGCCGATCCCGCCAAACTGGGAACGGTCGGCAAGATCGTGCCCGGCATGGACATGCGGGTCGCGAACGACGGTGAGCTTTTCGTTCGTGGTCCCCTCGTCATGAAGGGTTACCGGGGAGAGCCTGCCAAAACTGCCGACGCCGTCGACGCCGACGGATGGCTGGCCACCGGTGACGTGGTGTCCATCGACCGGGACGGATACCTCACCGTCGTCGATCGGAAGAAGGAACTGATCATCAACTCCTCGGGGAAGAATATGTCCCCAGCCACCATCGAGAACGCAATCAAGGCCACCTCCTCGCTCATCGGCGGCGTGGCCACTATCGGAGATGCGCGGCCGTACAACACGGCCCTGATCTCGCTCGACCCCGAGGCCGCGGCTAATTTCGCCGCGGCGAAGAACATCCGGGTCGATGCCGCTTCCCTGGCAGCGGACCGCGACATGATCACGATGATCGCCGCCGCGGTCGCGATGGCCAACACCGGCCTCTCTCGCGTGGAGCAGGTCAAACGCTTCCTGATCCTCCCCACCTTCTGGGAGCCGGGCGGTGACGAACTCACCCTGACGATGAAGCTGCGCCGTAAACCGATCGCCGAGAAGTATGCATCGGAGATCGAGCTGCTCTACCGCGAACTCCTCGCCCAAGGTGTGTATGAGCCCGCCGCCGACCGGACGTCGGAGGTCCCGGTCGGGACCTGACATCACTAACCCATCGTGACTTAATCGCAACAACTTTGGAGACGAACCCTTGACTTCTTCCACTGTCACCACGGAAAGCGGCGCATCCCCGTGGATGGACGACGAGCTCGACGCAGTTGCCGAACTCGCACGCAACTTCTTCGCCAAAGAGGTCACCCCCCACCAACGCCGGTTCACCGAACAGGGCTTTCCGGACAAGGAGGTCTACGGCACCCTGGGTAAGCTGGGCTTGTCGGGTATGTCGATTCCTACGGAGTTCGGTGGAGGGGGAGGAACTTTCGCCCACGATGCCGTGCTGTTTCACGAACAGGTGATGGCAGGTGACCACTCGTTGCAACTCGGTGTGCACTCGGGAATCGTTCCGCACTACCTGAACGCGTACGGAAGCCACGAGCAGAAATCGCGATGGCTTCCCAAGCTCACAAGCGGTGAATGGGTCGGTGCCATCGCCATGACCGAACCGGGAACCGGCTCAGATCTGCAAAACATCACTACCAAGGCCGTACGCGACGGGGGCGACTATGTCATCACCGGCGCCAAGACCTTCATCTCGAACGGTCGCAACTGTGACCTCGTCATCATCGCGGCCAAGACCGATGCCACGCTCGGGGCGAAGGGGGTGTCTCTCATCGTCGCCGAGGTGAACGACGACACTCCCGGATTCTCGCGCGGACAGATCTTCGACAAGCTGGGCCAGAAGGGGCAGGACACCACTGAACTGTTCTTCGACGGTCTTCGCGTCCCCGTGGACAACCTCCTCGGAGAACGCGAGGGTGCCGGATTCGTCCAGCTGATGCAGCAACTACCACAGGAAAGAGTGATCTGCGGCGTCGCTGCCGTCGCCGCGATCGAACGCGCGGTAGCCCTCACCATCGAGTACACCAAATCGCGGACAATGTTTGGGAAGACACTGTTCGATCTCCAGAACACGCGCTTCGAACTTGCCGAATGCGCTTCCCTCGCAAGGGTATCGCGCACCTTTATCGACGACTGTATCGGCAAACACCTTCGCGGCGAACTCGACGTCACCACCGCCGCGATGGCGAAGTACTGGTTGACCGATCAACAGTGCGCCGTGATCGACCGCTGTCTACAACTGTTCGGAGGATACGGCTACATCCTCGAATACCCCATCGCCCAGATGTACGCCGACGCCCGCATCCAGCGCATCTACGCCGGATCCAACGAGGTCATGAAGGAATTGATCTCGAGAGCGCTGTAGCAAGCAGTCCGCCCAGCATCTTCGCGTAGTGGCCGATGACACCAGTTCCTGGGTCACGGCGGCGACGGCGGTCTTTCCCACCCCGGCGGGCGACGACGGGCACGATCGTGACTGTGGGATCGCCGAGGAGTGTGAGGACTTCCGTGACGTCGGCCGCCCGCCCGACGTGACCGGTCGGTGGCGGCACAGTGTGCCGCGAACATCTGGGTCCATGGGAACCCCCCTTCGTCGAAGGTGCCGTGCGCAGCGGAGATGTGGATCGAACGGTGTGCGATACCGGATCGGCGGGACCGTTACCGCTGCCGGCGGTGGCTATTCGCGGGTGAGAGCCCTCCACGTCGAGAATGCTGCGCCGGCGAGGAGCCCACCGGTCAGCACGAAGACGGCGTCGGTCCCGGTGGAGCCTGCGATTGCGCCTGCGGTGAGCGGGATGAAGACTTGCCCGAGCCGATTGCCGGTCAGGCGAAGTGAGAGCGCCGACGCACGGTTCGAGGGAGGTACCAGTCCCGCAACCCAGGTCATGGTGAGGGGCTGTGCGAGGCCCCAGAAGAAGCCGGCAACTGCCATGAGGATGCCGACGATGATCGGTTGAGGCACAGCCGGTATCAGGGCGACTGGCAGTGCCGAGCACAGTGTGCCGGAGATCAGGAGCCACCGGCGCGGTGCCAATTGCAGAAGTCTGGTCAAGAACACACGAGAAACGATCGCGGCGATCGAGCGGGCTGTCAGGATCGCGGTGACCGTCAGTACGGAAAATCCGTACTGCTCCCCGAGGACCGGCAGGTAGGCGGTGGTCAGGTCCATCGAGGTCAGCACGATCAGGCTGCTGAAGACGGCGGGGCGCATGCCGGAGGTGGACAGCATCGCCATCGTCGACTGGCGTACGGGAGCTGCGGATTTTCGCGGTGTCGCGGTCTTGGGTGTCCGAAGGTGCGGTGACAGGCTCGCGGTGGCTGCGAGTGCCGCGAGCACCAGCATCGCGAGTAGCGCGCCGCTGGTTTCGACGTGTCCTTCGTGGCTGCGGGATGCGATGATTCCGGCCACCGGAATGCCGATGGACTGTCCCACGGAGATCCAGACGGTCAGGCCGCCGAATCTGCGGTCGTATTGATCGGGGGAGGACATGAGCGGTACGTATCCCTGGCCGGATACCAGGGTCAGGATGTGGCCGAATCCGAGCAGGATGCTGCCGGCGGCGAGCACGACCAGGTCAGTGCTGGTGATGATCACGACGACCGCGACGCCGGAAAGCGCTGCGCCGATACGCAGTACCGCGGCCGCGTGCCTGCCGTCCACGGCCCGGCCGATGGGGATCGCTGCGACCAGCGGGACGAGCGAATACAACGCGGTCAGGATCCCCACGGTCGCGCCGTTACCGCCGAGCTCGAGGGCTCGGTACGAGATCATCACGCGCACTGCCGCGTATACGGCCTGTAGGAGTGCGGTGACGAGGCAGAGGGAGACGAACCAGGACTTCACGAGTGAGTAGAAGAGATTCGGCGCCTGACGAACTCAGACATTCCCGAAGTCTTCGCGCTCGTCCGATCCGGCCGCGCGCAGTTCGGGTTGGCTCTCCCGAATCTTGTAGGCGCGCTGGATGTGCTGTGCCATGAAGTCACCAGCGGCCTGGGCGTCTTTCCGCACGATGGCCTCGAGGATCTGGTCGTGATCCTTTTCCAGTTCGTGGGCGTCGGGTGGGTGTCGCCACACCGTGGTGCTGGGTGTCAGTCTCGACCACAGCAGTTCGATGTGCTGGACGACCAGGGGAGAGGTCTGGCTGTAGATGGCGAAGTGGAAGGCCCGGTTCATCAGGGACAGGTCGGCCGCGGTTGCTGCGCCGTCGCGTTGCGCCCGGTCGAGGGCGGCGTGCTTTTCCCTGATGGTCTCGAGCCCTGCCGGTGTCATCCGTTCGACCGCCATCACGGTGGCCTCACGTTCGGCGGCGGCCCGCAGCCGGTACAGGTCGCGGGCGGTGTCCGGGGTCATCTCCCGTACGGAGGCGCCCTTGTGTGGGGAATAGCTCAGAACCCCGTCGGCCGCGAGTAGTCGCATCGCCTCCCGCACGGGTGTGGCGCTGACCCCGTACCGCTTGGCCAGTACGGTCTGCTTGATCAGTTCGCCCGGTTTGATCGCGCCGGAGGCGACGTCCTGCTTCAGTCGCTCGGCGACGTATTCCGTCCGGCTCACCGGAGGAGCGGCTCCCATGTCACTCGATGTCATGACGGCTCCTTTCGGGAGCAAACCGAGCAGCGAAACCGCCACTCTATTTTCTGTACTACATAGTGTCTATCAGCCCGAACCGGAATGCGCCCATTTAGGCGGCTTTTCTATCGATAGTAGACAACACTCTATAGAGTATGTAACTTGAGTCACGCAGACACGCCGATGTGATCGGAGCCTCCACGGGGCTTCTCGGATCGCGGCCCGGAACTACTGATGGAGACCCCATGACCTCCTCTGATCGCCTGACCTGGAACATTGCCGAGTGGATCGTCGACCAGCAGCAACGCCCGCTGCCCGAAAGGATGGATCACCACGTCAGGCGGTTGCTGCTCGATCACCTTGCCGGTGTCGTTGCCAGTTCGCCGGGTGCGGTGTCCGGGGCAGTCGGCGAACACGTGCACCGCATGTACCCCGGCACCACGGCGACCGCCATCGGTCACGGCCGGAGCTCCGCGTTGGGCGCGGCCCTGATCAACGGCACCAACGGGCATGGCATCGAGACCGATGAGGGGTACACACCCGGCAGTATGCATCCCACCTCGGTGATCTTCCCGGCGGTGTTCGCGGTCGCCCAGGAGAAGGGGATCAGCGGGGATCGTGTGCTGACCGCGGCGGCCATCGGGATGGAACTGTCCTGCCGGATCGCTGCCGCCGGGCACCCGGCCACCCGGAACCGGCATTTCCACAACACCGCCATTGCGGGTGTCTTCGGGGCCGCGGCCGCAGTTGCGGTACTTCTGGAGCTCGACGTCACCGGAGTGGCGAACACCCTCGGTATCGCCGGCTCACATGCGAGCGGATTGTTCGAATTCCTCGGCCAGTCGGCGGAGATCAAACGATTCCATCCCGGCAAGGCTGCCCGTGACGGCATCACCAGCGCAGATCTCGCACAGGCAGGGTTGACGGGCCCGACCACGATCCTCGAAGGCAAAGACGGATACTTCGCCGCCTACGCGGGAGTCGAGGGCACCGATTGGGACCCTGGGATCTTCCGGGGCGGCCTGGGGGAGGAGTGGGTGCTGCTCGGGACCTACGTCAAGCCGTACCCGTGCTGCCGTCACCTGCACGGGGCAATCGACGCCGCCCTTCACCTGGTCAAAACCCACACCATCGACCCGGCCGACATCGCATCGGTCACCGTCGGCACGTTCGCCATCGCCACCCGGCACGCAGGACGACAGCTCGACACCATCCTCCAAGCACAGTTGAGCCTTCCGTTCACCGTCGCGGTCGCGTTGCTCCGCGGCGGGGTGACCCTGACCGACTTCAGCGAAGACACTCGGTCGAACATCGCGGTACAGGCACTGATGAACAAGGTGCAGGTCGTCCTCGACGACGCCGCCGACGCGGCATACCCGAAGTCCGGCCGCCCGGCCGATGTCACCGTCGTCATGAACGACGGCACCCGATACCAGCGCCGCGTCGAACAGCCCTACGGCGAACCGTCGAACCCGCTGTCCGACAGCGACCTCGAAGGCAAGGCCCGTGCTCTGGTCGAACCCGTCATCGGCGCCGACGGCACCAAGAACCTGATCGAGTCGTCGTGGAACTTCGACTCCCTCGAGTTCCTCGATTTCCTCGACTCCGCGGTCCGCAACGCCGACCCCCGATAAACGCCACGGCCCACCCACCAGCTCCACTAGGAAGGGACCTCTCATGGAGGTTGTAGTACAAGATCTCGAACTCGCCTACGGCGACTTCGTCGCGATCAAGAGACTCGATCTGACCATCCCGGACGGCGAATCAGTGGTCCTGCTCGGCCAGTCCGGGTGCGGAAAGACGAGCACCATGCGGTGCATCGCCGGACTCGAATCACCTACCGGTGGACGGATTTCCATCGGAGACCGCACCGTATTCGACGGCGCCAGCGGAAAAGTCGTCCCGGTGTTCAAACGCAACGTCGGCATGGTCTTCCAGTCGTACGCGGTCTGGCCCCACAAGACGGTCCTCGAAAACGTCTCGTTCCCGCTGAAGATGAAGGGCATCGCCCGGGCAGACCGCCGCCGCCAAGCCCTCGAGGTCCTCGAGATCGTCGGCCTGGCGCACCTCGCCGAACGCGGAGCCAGCATGCTTTCGGGCGGACAGATGCAACGAGTCGCGCTGGCGCGCTCGATGGCAATGTCGCCCAGCGTGCTCCTGCTCGACGAACCCCTGTCCAACCTCGATGCACGTCTTCGCGACGACCTGCGCGTCGAACTGCGCCGCATCCAAACCGAACGCGGCCTGACCAGCCTGTATGTCACACACGATCAGCAGGAGGCGCTCGCGCTGGCCGATCGGATCGCGATCATGCAGGAAGGCCGCATCACCCAACTCGGCACCCCCGAGCAGATCTACGGATCTCCCGTGAGCGCATCGATCGCCGGCTTCCTCGGCGTGACCAACATCTTCCCCATTGCCTCCTCGTCAACACCTCGCTCACTGGAGCTGACCGACCACGACATCACCCTGCGAAGCACCTACCCGGTTCCCCGCACTGCTGCCAGCGTGTGCATCCGGCCCGAGGACATCACGGTGACGCTCGAACAACCGACCGACCGGGTGGGTCACGACGCCGACACCAACTACCTCAGCGGCACCGTCGAAGTTGCGGTGTTCCAGGGCGCATCCATCCGCTGCAAGGTGCGCACCGACAGCGGCCTGCCACTCGACGCCATCTGCGCACCGCCCGCCGTCGGGACCTTCGCACCCGGCGCCCGTGTGTCCATCTCCATCGACTCGGACCGGGTGAAGGTCCTCCCGAACGAGGCACCGGTCAGCGACATCCCGCAGGCGGTGGCGGCATGAGTTCGACCAGCGTGCTCGAACCTGCACCACCGATGACACCCCGGCCGCCGGCACCCACGCGGCGACGCGCCCGTCGCATCGGCCGGCGAGGAAAGGTGGCATGCCTGCCGCTCCTCGCGGTGGTCGCCTTCCTGGTCCTGGTCCCCGCCGGGTTCGTCCTTCTCGCGGCATTCAGCAAAGAGGTACCGAGACCAGGCAGCATCGGCCTCGATTTGACCCTGCAGAACATCCGGGTTCTCACCGAAGCGGGCGTTATCGGCGCCACGCTGAACTCACTCATCATTGCGTTCTCGGCAACTCTGCTGGCCTTGGCGATCGGTGGGTTCCTGGCCTTCGTGACCGCCCGGACCAATGTCCCCTGCAAGGGATTCATCTTTCTGATCGGTCTCATGCCGCTGTTCCTGCCGTCCTACGTCGGCGCGCTGGCCTGGTCGCTGCTCGGCAGCCCCGGCGCCGGCCTGATCAACGTCGCCTTCCGCGATCTCGGTATGGGCAGCCCGGTCAACGTGTACACCATCGGCGGCGTCGTCATGGTGATGGCGATGTACTACGCGCCCTACGCGTTCCTGCTGATGCACAGCTCGATGTCCCTGATGAATCCCGACCTCGAAGACGCCTCCAGCGTCCACGGCGGATCCACCTGGCACACCATCAGATCGGTCACCACACCCCTTGCCCTGCCTGCCATTCTGGGATCGGGCCTGCTGATGTTCATCCTCATCCTGGAGAACTTTCCGGTCGCGCAGGTCCTGGCCACCCCCGGACAGATCGACACCCTGCCGACGTTCATCTACCGACTGATGAACACCTCACCCTCACGCGGCAACGAAGCCTCCGTGATTGCCATCGTGCTGGTGGCCGCGGTCGTCACCATCACGATGGTGCAGCGGCGCATCCTGGCCAAGCGCTCCTACACGACCATCTCGGGCAAGGGCGTCAAGGCCCGCACCCTGCCGCTGGGACGATTCAAGGCACCCGTCGTCGCTGTGGCCCTGGTGTACTTCCTGCTCGCGATCGTGTTGCCGCTGCTTGCCCTGTTCCTCTCGGCGATCCGCAGCTCCCCGTACATGCAGTCCTTCGCCAGCCTGACCGAGCCCGGCGCCCTCGACATCACCTCCTTCGCGCACGTGTTCACCTCCGAGGTGTTCACCACCGCGGCGACCAACAGCGTGATCGTCTCCCTGCTCGCCGCGCTCGGCGGCACCATCCTCGCGTTCCTGGTCGGCTACACCGTCTACCGCACCAGCTCCTACGCACGCGGCCTCCTCGAGGCGCTGTCGATGGTGCCCCTGGCAATCCCCGCGATCGTGCTCGGTATCGGGTTGCTGTGGACCTGGCTCGTCATGCCCATCCCGGTCTACGGCACCCTGTGGGTGCTGATCATCGGCTTCGTCGCGGTGCAGATGCCCCAAGGCTTCCGCGGCATCGCCGCCGCCATCCAGGCCACCGACCGCGACCTCGAGGACAGCGCCGTGCTCCTCGGCGCCCGCCGCACCCGCGCCATCGGCTATGTCACCATCCCCCTGCTGCGCGTCGCGGTGTCCTCGACCTTCCTGATCCTGCTCATGCTGAGCATGCGCGAGCTGACCGTGCCGCTGTTCCTCTACACCACCGACACCCGCATCCTCTCGATCGCCATCTACGACCAGTTCGAGAACGGCGGCGCACTGCAGGAAGCGTCGGCGATGGCCCTGATCTACTGCGCCATCATGTTCCTCCTCAGCTACCTGCCCCGCCGATTCGGCGCCAAGAACGGAGCCGGCGGTGCCTGAGCGAACCCCCTCGAACACCGAAAGGAACACCATGCGCAGCACCACACGCCCCGGTGTGCGCCGGTGGCTCACCGCGGCCGCCCTGGCCGCCGCGACCGTCCTGACCGTCACCAGCTGCGGCTCACCCGACGGCGGAAAAGACGACCAGGCGCGCGAACTCCTCCCGCCGTCCGCCGTCGACACCTCCGACGGCCTGCGCATCGACGGCGAACTCGTCGCCGACAAGCAGCTCTACGACGCCGCCAAGAACGACACTGTCATCTTGTACTCGGGTACCGGCAAGGAAGCCGAGGACCTCACCGCGGCCCGCTTCATGCAGGAAACCGGCATCAAGATCGAACTGACCCGCCTGCCCACCAATAAGCTGGCCGAGCGCGCGCTCTCCGAACACGGAGCCGGCCAGCTGCCCGCCGAGATCATCCGCATCACCGACCCCCGGGTCGCCCGCGAGTTCGAGAAGCAGAACGTGTTCGTGCCCTACCAGACCCCGTTCCACGACCTGCTGGTCCAGCAGAACACCGGTGTCCGCGACACCTTCGTGAACTGCTACTACTTCGTCAACGCGATGGGCTACAACTCCGCGATGATCGAGGACGACCAGCCCACCAAGTGGGAGGACCTGACCGATCCGCGCTATTCCGGCAAGCTCGGCGTTGTGTCGGTGACCACCGGCGGCACCTTGAACGCCCTCGCGCACTTCCAGATCGAGACCCTCGGCGAAGACTTCCTGAAGGCGCAGGGCGCGCAGAACCCCCGCATCTTCGACTCCACCTCCACCGAAGTCGACGCCCTCGCCCGCGGCGAGATCGCAATCGGTTCACTGAGTTTCAACAACGCCTTCGCCGCCCAGCTCGCGGGCGCCCCGATCAAGCTGGTCATCCCGGACAAGGGTGTCTCCGGATCGGAGAACCTGATGGGAATGACCGCCAAAGGTGTGCAAAGCCCGGCCGCGAAGGTCTTCATGAACTGGACCATGTCGAAATCGGGCCAGAGCTTCGCCGCCGCACAGGGATTCGTCCCGGCCCGCACCGACATCGGGCCGGTCAAGGCCGGTGAATACCAGCTGCCGCAGGCGAACTCGCCGCAGTTTCACCTCTTCACCGAGGAGCAGTTCGCGCAGTATGCGGTCCGTGACGAAGAGATGTGGAAGAAAGCCTTCAACTACATGGGCTGACAAGACAGTCCGCACGATTTTTCCGCCGTTATCCCTACCCACTATCTCTATAGAGTATTGACTTAGGAGTGATCATGACCGCCGTACTGACCGAACGTGAGGCCCTGCTCGACTCGGTGCGTTCGTTCGCCCAGCGACATCTCGCCGACGGGGCGCTCGCACGCGCCCACGACCCGAACTACTCCTGGGACATCGCCCAGCTCCTCGGCGCCCAGGGCCTGCTCGGGCTGACCATTTCTGCCGAGGACGGCGGCCAGGGTGCCGGACTGGCCGATGCGGTCGCCGTCATCCAGGAAGTGGCGATGGTCTGCCCGAAGAGCGCAGACATTCTGCAGGCCGGCAACTTCGGTGCCATCCGCACCTTCGCCGAGTTCGGAACACCGGAGCAGAAGGCCAAGTACCTGTCCGATCTGATCGCGGGCCGGACCCTCATCGGTCTCGGGATGAGTGAGCCCGAGGCCGGGTCGGCGGCGACGGAGTTGACCACCAGCGCCACCGAGGACGGCGACGGGTACCGGATCAACGGCACCAAGATCTGGGGGACTCACAGCGTCGATGCCACCTTGTTCCTGGTCTACGTCCGATTCGGACCCGGGACCGGCAACATCGGCTCCATCCTCGTCGAACGCGGCGCGAAGGGGCTGACCCTCGGAACCCCGTCGACGTACATGAGCGGTGAGCAGTGGGCACAGCTGTACTTCGACGACTGCTGGGTGCCGAAGGGGAACGTCCTGCTCGGGCCGGGCGGATTCAAGAAGCAGATGAGCGGATTCAACGTCGAGCGCATCGGCAACGCCTCCCGCGCTCTCGCTCTCGGCCGTCTCGCGTTCAACCTCGCCCGCGACCATGTCAGCGAACGCACCCAGTTCGGCCGCACCCTCAACGAATTCCAGGGTTTGCAGTGGAAGTTCGCCGAGGTCGCGGTCGCTCTCGACTCGGCCGAGTTGCTCCTCGATCGGGCCGTGCGGAACGCCGCCGCCGGGCTGCCGTCCGCCTATGAGACCTCGGTGGCGAAGCTGGCCGCCAATGAAGCCGGTTTCAAGGCCGCCAACGAGGCCATGCAGGCCATGGGCGCACTCGGTTACAGCACCGAATCCCTGGTCGAATACTGCATGCGCCGGACCCGCGGCTGGATGATCGCCGGCGGCTCCATAGAGATCCTGAAGAACCGGATCGCCGAGGAGATCTTCGGCCGCCGCTTCAGCCAGCGTCGATGACCGGAAGGACACGCTCCATGACACAGCAGGTGTCCCCACTTTCCCTCGGCACCATCCCGGTCACCTACACCGTCGAAGACCGGGTGGGGGTTCTGACCATCGACAACCCCCCGGTCAACGCCAGCAGCGCCGCGGTACGCGCGGGCCTGATGTCCGGACTCGAGGTGGCCGAAGCCGACGACGAGGTCGACGCGATCGTCCTGATCGGGGCGAGCGCCAACTTCGTCTCCGGATCCGACCTGCGCGAGTTCAGCGGCCCGGTCCCCGAACCGCAACTGCCGTCCGTCATCGCCGCCATCGAGGCCAGTGCCAAACCGGTCGTCGCGGCGCTGTCAGGCGCCACACTCGGGGGCGGCTTCGAACTCGCGCTCGGATGCGACGGCCGGATCGCACTTGCCGGTGGGGTGGTCGGGCTCCCCGAGATCACGCTGGGCATGATCCCCGGCGCCGGCGGCACCCAGCGGCCACTGCGCCTGGTCGGGCCGGCCCGCACACTCGAACTGGTCACCTCGGGGGAGCGGCTGCCCGTGGAGCAGGCTCACCGCGAAGGACTGATCGACGAGGTGGTCACGGGCTCCCTTCGCGCACAGGCGATTCGCTTCGCCCGTGCGCTGCGAGGCAAACGCATCCTGCGGAATCTGCCCGTTCGCGGTGCCGATCCCGGTGAGGTCGAGCAGGTGGCAACCACGGCGCTCCGCAGAGCGGCCCGGCCGCAAACCGTCGCCGCCGTCGGCGCGATCCTCATGGGTGGCTCCGCGCCGGCGGACCGGGCCTTTCAACATGAGCGCGCGGAGTTCAACAGGCTGCGGAACGGCACCGAATCGTCTGCGCTGCGGCACCTGTTCTTCGCCCGCCGGGCCGCCCTGAAAGCCAACCGGCCCGCTCTGCCGCGAGAACTGAAGTCGGTCGGCGTCGTCGGCGCCGGGACGATGGGTGCGGGCATCGCCCGCGCCTTCGTCGAGGCCGGTGTCCCGGTGGTCCTCGTCGATCAGCAGCGCCAGGCGGCCGCTGCGGCGGCCGAACGGCTGCAGCGCACCTATCAGGGCATGGTCACTCGCGGTCGACTCACCGAATCCGATGCTCAGCACCATCTTTCCCTGCTGACTGCCGGGACAACGATCCGCGACCTCGAGGAAACCGACCTGGTGGTCGAGGCCGTCTACGAGGACCTGGAGGTCAAGCAAACGGTCCTGCGCCAGCTCGAGACCGTCCTGCGCCCGCACGTGCCGCTGGCGACCAACACCTCGTACCTCGACGTCAACGAGATCGCCGCTGCGGTTGCCCGACCCACCCGGGTGCTGGGGATGCACTTCTTCAGCCCCGCCCACCGGGCCGCCGTGCTCGAAATCGTTCGCGGCGAGAAGACCTCGACAGAAGCACTGGATGTGGCACTGACCGCCGCGAAGGTACTGGAGAAGATGCCGATCCTCGCCGGTGTCTGCGACGGGTTCATCGGCAACCGGATCTACAACGCCTACCGCCGACAGTGCGAACTCATGCTGGAAGAGGGCGCACTCCCACAGCAGGTCGACGCGGCTCTCACCGAATTCGGTTTCGCCATGGGACCCTTCGCGGTCTCGGACATGTCGGGTCTCGACATCGCCTGGCGGATGCGCAAGAGCAAAGCGGGTGCCCGCGACCCCCGGGAACGGTACCCGGACGTCGCGGACGCGCTGTGTGAACTGGGCCGATTCGGGCAGAAGACCGGGGACGGCTGGTATCACTACGAGCCAGGATCGCGCACCCCACACCCGGACAGCACGGTCGAGGCCCTCATCGAGCAGTCCTCGCAACGCAAGGCCATCACACGAGCGGCGTTCACCTCTCAGGGCATCGTCACTCGCGCGTTGGTTACGATGGCCAACGAGGCCGCACTCCTGCTCGCGGACACGATCGCCGACCGGCCCTCGGACATCGACCTGATGCTCACCCTCGGATACGGATTCCCCACCCACGAGGGCGGGATCACCCACTGGGTCGGGCGACAGGATCGCCGCTTCCTCGAACACGAACTCGACGCCCTGGCAGCCCGCACCGGGCACGGCTTCACCAAGGGAGAGCTCGACCTGCTGCGTTCCTGAGAACGACGAGTCGCCCGGTGAGCGGCCACCACCGTCCGAGACCGGCGCCGTCCGGGGGGATGCCCGACGATCCACACCATGTCCCCGACCTGCCCGCCGTCCAGCACCCGGTTGGGCAGCGCAGCTGCGTCGACGACGGTGAGCTCGTCGGGCACACGGTAGGCATTGGTGCCGTCGAAGATGGCCGGTGGTGTGCCGGCCAGAAACGGCCGATACGAGTCCACCGCTGTGCTCAGCGGCGGCCCCAGGGTCACGGTGCCCTGCACGTCAACCCGAACCAGACGGGTCACGCCCAGGGCGCCGGTGCTGGGGTCACGCTGGCGGAACAGCAGCAGAAACCCGTCGTCGATGGTGTTCATCGACTCGATGTCGCCCCACCCGCTGGCACTGCTCGATACCGCATCCTGATCCGGTCGGACCAGCAACAGCTCGGCCGCATTACGGCTCGGCACCGCCACGGCGAGCAGGACCTCGCCGTGGGCGGCGCCGTCGCGGATCGGCGCATCGCTGACCTTGGCCGCGGTGCCGTCCAGGTTGCAGTGGTAGATACCGACCCAGCACCCTCCCGCATGCGCCCACACGCGCCGGGTCCGGACTGCCGGAGGGTTGTCGAAAATCTGCCCGGAAAGTGTGTACTCGGTGACGTGGCGGTGGGAGTCGAGACGGACGACCAGGGGGCAGCTCACGGTCGACCAGCCGCAGGTCGGTGCCGTGTGCGACACGGCGCCGGGGACCACACTGGGGCGCAGCGGTGGCGGTGGGACGTCGGTCAGGTCCAGCACGCCCACCTCGCAATTGCCGTCTCGGTGGTTCGGGTGACACCGGCGAAGAAACGCGGTGCGGTGGTGACCTCGCGGTAGTGGCGGGTCCCGGGCATCTGCTTCCACGGGGAGTGCGGGATATCGGGGTCTCGGTGGTATCGGTCGGCGGCCACCTGGACGCGGATGATCCGACCGCGGATCCGTCCGGTGGTGGCGTACGCGAGGTCACCGATCAGTCGCCCCGTGACTTCGACCTGACCGAGTACCGGACGGCGGGTGTACCAGGTGGCCGTCCAGCCGGCACCACGCAACAGCACAGCCCAATCCCACCACTGATCACCGGTTCCGGGTTGCTGGCGTGTGGGTTTGCCCGAGTGCAGAGGTTCGCCCGAGGCGCGGAGCGTGACGATCGACGGATCGGCCGGATCGGTGGGGAACTCTTGGAACAGCAGCGGAAACTCGCCGATCACCCCGACTTCCGGTGGTGGTGTCTCGTCGTCCTCGACCGACGAATCCGTCACCAGCACCGGCAGGTGCGTTGGTGGACGCCACTTCTCGTGCTGATCGGTCACTCTGTCAGCTTGCACGAGGTACTGCTGTCCTCACCGACTTTCCGAGGATGGAGCGTCGAGATGAGCCAACGCACCGATCGTCGGCAACGAGGTGCCGGTCAAGGATCGCTCTTCGACCCGCGTGAGCGTACTGGTCCGAGTCGCCCTACCTGGGCATACCCACGCGCCGGCGGTGGCCGGAGCCGGGCGACAACGTATTCGGCGGAGCAACGGCTCGGGACTCTAGGGTGGTCAGCACATGACTACAGCAGAAACCTTGTTGGCCGGCCCACGCGGGCGTCGGATGCTGCTCGCCTACGCGAGGGACGCCGAACAAATTCTGCACTCCGAGTTCCGCAGTGACTTGTTCGATCACGCCGTATTTGTGGCGTCGTATCACCTCGAGTCCGGTCGGGAAGGCGCACGCGTGCTGTTCGGGCCCGGCGCTGAAGAGGCTCGGCGGACCGTCCTCACTGCAGACGATGTGGCGCACCGCCTGTCCCAGGTTCCGCTTCCCGAGGTGACGGCGGTTGCACACCGATCTGGTCCGCCGCACCGCCGAGGTCGACCGCACCGCGGCAACCGCTCTGGCCCCCTATCCGCTGTGGTGCGTCTTCGCGACGGTTCTGTCCGCCAGCATCTGGCACCGCAATCGGAGCCGCTGATCGGGTTTTCCGCAGTTGCACAGGGCGCACAGGCTCCGCGATAGAGCCTGGAAATCAGTGATGACGCAGCTCGTCGATCAGCTCACCCTTGCGCTTGGACGAGTACCCCGACATCCCCAGCTCTTTGGCCCTCTTCTTCAGCTCGTCAACCGTCCAGTCCTCGTATGATCCGGACTTGCCTCCCTTACGGCCGACGGTAGAGCGTCCCTTCTTCGCGGACGCGTTGGCGATCCGGGCCGCTTTCTGTTTCGATGCACCGTCGTCCCGTAATTCCTCGTATTGCTTCTCGTCTTTGATCGACGACCTGGCCATGAGTCGACTCCTCCCGTGCAACGTCTGACGTCTGGCGAGTACCCGCATTCGGTGGAGATACGCCCGCGGCGAACACATCAGGGTGTCTGCAACCAGCCCGGCGCGAACGAACAGGGAGGCACCTCGGTCAGCCCCGTCTTATTCCGATGGCCCCCACCCGCCAGGTGAGACACGGACATGAGACGGAATCGGGCGGCTCCTGCCGCACTAGTCATTCCGTGTCCAGGACCGGGTCGGCAAGCGCGCCGCAACCTCGGCCGCGGACTTCCGAACGGGCGATTCGCCACGCCACGTGACGACGGGAGTACGGTCGATCTACTCTTTGTGTTCGAACCCGTGCCGCACCACCTCTATCCCGTCGGAGGTAGGTTTCCCCGACTGGCAAAGAACTGGGTTCAATCATGGCCGTTCTTGTTCCGGCTGCGTTGAGCTACAGGAGTCCTGCGATGGACATCAGCGGTTGATCATCGATGTCTGCGTTGGCGGGCCCGGCACCAAGGCCTCCGCAGTCCGCTGGACGCCGCGGCGTCTCGGCTCGTCGAGACTCTGTGGAAATTCCTGTTCAGCGGCATCGGGTGTGATCGCGGTCGCGTTCTCAGCGGCTCCTCAGCTACCGGCGCCGATACTGCGGCCGTGAGAGATGCAGGACAAGTCCCGGTCCATACGAACCTGGTCGGGCGGGCCCACGACGCGGTTGCCGAACTACAACAGAACGGTGCCGCGACGCTCGTCCTGGCCGTCCTGGTCGGGGGTCTGGCGATGTTCCTCGGAGCGTCGATGTGGCGGAGTTGGTCAGGTGAGCGGCGTGCGACCGGATCTGCGCTGGTCGGTCTGCAATGTGCCGGATTGGCGGCGGCGCTGATCGCGCTGGCCTACCAGGTCAGAGTAGGGGCCTGGTTGATTATTGCAGACCCGGCGGTCCTGGGCTGGTTCGCCGAGCACAGGTCGAACTCGGTGACCGGCCCGGCTATCGCGGTCACCGATGCCGGCGGACCGGCGGGCACCATTGTCCTCGCGGTCGTGTTCGGGGCGGTGCTGGCCCGCCGGACCCGCTCACCGATCCCCGCGCTGGTCCTCATCGGGACCGTCGGCGGCGCGGCCCTGGCCTCCACCATGACGAAATACGTTGTCGGGCGGACTCGCCCACCGATCGTGACGCAGGTGCTGCTCGAGACGGACTACTCCTTCCCGTCCGGTCATGCGACCGGGGCGATGGCGTTGTTCACCACGGTCGCCGTCATGGTCGGGTACACACTGCCGCGGATCCGTCGAGCCCTGCTGCTGATTGTGGCCGCGGCGGTGACGGTCGTGGTCTCTGCAACCCGCCTGTACCTCGGCGAGCACTGGCTCACCGACGTGATCGGCGGCGTGCTCCTCGGCGGCCTCGCCGCGGTGATCGGCGGTGCGCTCTACACGGCCTGGATGGACCGCACCCGCACCCACGGCTGGCAGTCGACGACCCCGAATGAGAACGCCGCGCACCCTGACCACACCAACAAGACGACGGCGGGACGCGCAGGATGAATGTGGCACTGGGGTTCGCGTTGCCGGACGTGGCCAGAACCTGGCGAGCTCATACCCGGCGGTCTGCGCCCATGTGCGGTGGACGCACTTTCAGCGTTCTTTCAGCTTGCATGTGTGACGATCTGGCAAAGTGACATCAACAACCGAACAGCGACAGCGGTTTCGTCCCGCGCGCCATGCACGACATTGCTTCGGCATGGTGATCCGAGCTGTGAGCGCTGAACGCGCACTGCGATCAGAGTTGGATCGCTGCGCTGACGGGAGGCTGGGAGGAAGGGGGGGCGTTGGTGATCTTTCGTTTTCCGGGTGTGTATCGGCCTCAGCATGATTCGCGGCTTCTTGTGGATTCGCTCGGCGACGAGCAGGTGGACGCGGGTACGCGGATTCTGGATTTGTGTGCGGGTGCTGGGGTGGTCAGCGTGTGGGCGACTCGGTCCGGTGCGCGCAGCGTGACCGCGGTCGACGTTTCGCGTCGGGCGTTGGTCAGTACCTGGCTCAATGCGGCGGTTCGCGGGCACAGTGTGCGGGTTGTTCGCGGTGATCTGGTGTCGCGAGTACGTCACCGGCGGTTCGACTTGATCGTAGCGAACCCACCTTATGTTCCTGCCGAGCACGATGGGCTGCCGGCGAGGGGTCGTGCGCGGTGTTGGGACGCCGGGCACGAGGGGCGGGCGTTGTTGGACCGTATTTGCGGCGATGCCCCGGATCTCCTTGACGAGGGGGGCCGGTTGATTCTCGTGCAATCGACGCTGAGCGGCACGGAGAAGACGCGAGTGATGCTGGGGGAAAGCGGCTTACACGTTGAGGAAGCACGCCGTGTCCGCGTCCCGTTCGGTCCGGTGCTGCAAGCACGGCGGGATCTTCTCGTTGATCGCGGTTTGATCGGGCCACAGCAGTGCACCGAGGAGCTTGTCGTGTTCCGGGCGGTCAAATGAGCACCCAGCTGACGCATTCCAAGTCGTCCGGCCGGTTGGTGCCACTGACCGCGGCGCAGCAGGCGATCTGGCTTGCGCAGCAGCTGACCCCCGAGGTGCCCTACGTCATCGCCCAGTACGTGGATCTGAGCGGGCCCATTGAGGTGGAGAAGCTGTGCGAGGCGCACACGCGGGCGATGGACGAACTGGGCGCGGAGGTCGTGCTGGTCGACGTCGACGGACACCCGTATCAACGTGAGAGGATTCGATCGGCAGGTCAAGTCCTGGTTTTGGACTTCCGCGCCGAACGCGACCCGGCCGAGTTCGCGCGGGAGTGGATGCGACGTGACTGCACGGTCCCACTCGCGATGGGCGATGACTCGCTGGTCTTCTCGCGTGTTCTGCGGGTCGGTGACGATCGTGTGTTCTGGTATGCGCGTGCCCACCACCTCGCATTGGATGGATATGCGGCGATGCTGCTGATGCAACGGACCGCGCAGTGGTACGTCGCGGCTCTCGGCGGCGGCGAGCCGGGTCCGCACCGGGTGGTGGGGCCCGAGCAGTTGAGCCGAGCGGATCGGGACTATCGATCGTCGGGGCGGTTCGATGCCGATCGTGAGTACTGGGCCGGGCTCGCCCCTGATCTGCCACCGGTGGTCAGTCTTGCCGGGCGGAGCGCTGCGCCTCGGCCGGCTGTCCGGGTCACCGGCGACCCCATGGCGGTGTCTTCCATGCCGATGCCGGGCGGCCGGTCCGTCCTCGATCGCACCGCTGTCCTCGTGGCGGCGTTCGCCGTCTATTTGGCACGGATGACTGACGTCGACGACGTCATGGTGTCTCTTCCGGTGACGGCCCGCACCACCGGATCGTTGCGGGCGGCGGCGGGCTCGGTCTCGAATGTGGTGCCCTTGGCACTGCCGGGGATCGGCGCCACGACCGTCGAGGAAGCGATCGGAATCGCCCGGGCGGCACTGATCGCGGCGTTGCGCCACCAGCGGTATCGGCGTGAAGACATCGGTCGTGAGCGCGGCACGGCCACTGGTGAGCTCGCCTCGTTCGGCCCCGTGCTGAATTTGATGCTGTTCGAACCGGACATCAGCCTCGGTGCGGTCACCGGTCGCGTGCACGTTCTCACGACCGGTCCGACCGCGGATCTGGCGGTGAACATCTACCCGGGCTCCACGGATCTGATGCCGCGGATCGACTTCGAAGCCAACCCCGCCCTCTACGGCGAGAGGGAACTGAGCAGCCACCACCGCCGGTTTACCCATTTCCTGCAGACATTCGTGACCGTCATCGGAGACGACTGCGCCGTCGCCGACCTGGAGTTGTTTCTGCCCGGGGAACGCGAGGTCCTGACACCGGCGCGCGGCCCGGCCGATGTCGAACCGGCAACCCTCACACAGTTACTCGCCGCCGCTACCGGTGCATCCGGTGAGCGAATCGCGGTCCGCGACCGCGGACGATCCTTCTCCTACCGGGATCTCGACCGTCATTCGACCGCGTTGGCCGGCAGGCTGCTGGGCGCCGGCATCGGTCCGGAAGATCTCGTGGCGGTTGCCGTACCCCGTTCGTACGAATCGGTGGTCGCCGTGTGGGCGGTCGCCGCCGCTGGCGGAGCCTATGTCCCCGTCGACCCGACGTATCCGCGTGCACGCATCCAGTACATGCTCGACGACTGCACACCTGTTGTCGGCCTGACCTCCTCCGACACTCGGGGCCAGCTGCCGGCAATAGTGCGATGGCTCACCGTCGACCTCGATACGCTCGACGTGCCGCCACCGCGCCCGGTGCGCCCGGTGCGTCGGGAAAATGCCGCGTATGTGATCTACACGTCCGGGTCGACCGGCGCACCCAAGGGTGTCGTCGTCACCCACGACGGCCTGGCCAATCTCGCGCAGGAGATCCGCGACAACTACGCGCTCTCCTCCACCTCGCGGGTCCTGCATTTCGCGTCTCCGAGCTTCGACACGGCTCTGGTCGAAGTCCTCGCCGCGGCCCTGGCCGGCGCCCCCTTGGTGGTGACCCCGCCGGATGTGGTTGGCGGCCAGGAACTGGCCGATCTCCTGCGCGACGAACACGTCACCCATGTGCTGTCGACTCCGTCGGCGCTGGCGACGGTGAATCCTGACGGCCTCGACGACGTGGAACTCGTCCTGGTCGGCGGTGAGGCGTGCCCACCGGAACTGGTGACGCGCTGGGCGCACCACCGGACGATGCGCAATGCTTACGGCCCGACCGAAACCACGTGCAGTGTCACGCTCAGCTCCCCGATGGCCCCGGATCGGCCGGTGACGATCGGTGCACTGATGCGCGGCGTCGACGCGGTGGTGCTGGACCGGCGCCTGCGGCCGCTTCCCTCCGGCGCGGTCGGCGAACTGTATCTCGGCACCCCCGGGTTGGCCCGCGGTTACGCGCACCGAGGGGGGATGACCGCCGGCCGGTTCGTCGCCAATCCGTTCGGCAAACCCGGCTCGCGCCTGTTCCGCACGGGCGACCTGGTCCGATGGACACCCGAGGCGACACTCGAGTACGTTGGCCGCAGCGACGACCAGGTCAAAGTCCGCGGGTTCCGGATCGAACTCGGCGAGATCGACACCGCCCTGCGTGGCCACCCCGATGTGGAGTTCGCGACGACCGTAGTCCATAACAGGGCGGGGGATGCGCTGCTGGTGTCGTATGTGCTGTTGCGGACGTCGTCGGAGGTGACTCCGGCGATGCTGCGGGCAGCGGTAGCCCAGCAGCTGCCGGACTACATGGTGCCCGCGGTGATCACCGTCTTGGACGACGTTCCGCTGACGCCGACGAAGAAGCTCGACCGGGCTGCCCTGCCGGCCCCCGAGTTCGGCTCCGTCGTTCCCGCGGCGCGGCCGCCGCGCACACCCGATGAACACGCGGTGGCTGGCGTGCTCACCCGGGTACTGTGCACCGACGTCGTGGACGCGGAATCGTCCTTCTTCGACCTCGGTGGGGATTCGCTCTCCGCCACCCGGGTGATCGCGGCACTCAACGCCGATTTCGGCGTCCAGTTGGGGGTGCGCGATCTGTTCGAGTTCCCCACCGTCGCCGCCCTCGCCCAGCTTCTCGCCGAGGAACACCCGGAGTCCGGTGAACTCTCCTCGCTGCGCGCGTTCGCAACACAACCGCTGCCCCAAAGGGCCCCACTGGCCCCAGCGCAGCAATTCCTCGACCGCACCGCCACCCGCCCAGCCCTGTACAACCTCCCGTTCACCGTCACGATCCGCGGTGTCCTCGACATCGAGGCGCTGCGCGATGCCACCAGCGACGTGCTCGACCGGCATCACCCCCTGCGCACGGTGTATCCCGATTCGGCGGACGGCCCCTGCCAGCGGTTCCTCGAGGTCACCGACGCCGTCCCCGACCTCACCCCGGTACACGTCACCGCATCCGAACTTGCGCAACACATCCGTTGGCTGCTGCACCGTGGCTTCGACGTTCGTACCGAACCGCCGTTGCGGGCCACACTGTTCGCCAGCGGGCCCGAGGAGCACCTGCTCGCGTGCGTGATCCACCACATCTCCGCGGACGGGTGGTCGCTGGCAGTCCTCGCCCGCGACCTGTTGACTGCGTATGCGTCCCGTGCTGCGGGCACCGCGCCGAGGTGGGCGCCGCTGCCGGTGCAGTACCCGCACTACAGTCTCTGGCGGCACGACCTTCTCGGCGACGACGCTGATCCCGGCAGCCTCACGGCTCGTCAGATCGAGTTCTGGAGAGCCGAACTGGCAGGGTTGCCCGGGGAACTGACGCTGCCGGCGGACCGACCCCGTCCACAACGGTGGACGTATGCGGCCGGCCGGCTGAGCTTTGCGATCGACGAACAAACGCACCGAGCACTGTTGCATGTCGCCCACGCGCGGCGGGCGACCATGTTCACCGTGCTGCATTCAGCGCTGGTACTGCTCCTCGCACGCCTGTCCTCCCAGCGCACGATCGCGATCGGCACACCGACAGCCGGCCGGACCCATCCCGACCTCGATGACGTCGTCGGCATGTTCGTCAACACTCTCGTTCTCGGCTCGACGGTCGACCCAGACACATCCCTTGCCGACCTTCTCGACCAGTCCCGCGACACCGAGCTGAATGCGTTCGCGCACGCCGACGTCCAATTCGAGCATCTCGTCGACGTGCTCGACCCGCCCCGATCACCGTCGCTGCACCCGTTCTTCCAGGTCGCGTTGTCCCTGAACAACTTCACCGCCGTCACCCTCGACTCCGACGGACTGGAGTTCGAGATCGCACCGCAACCGCTGGATATCGCCAAATGCGATCTGCACTTCCACTTCACCGACCACCACAATGCCGATGGTGACCCGGCCGGCATCGACTGTGAACTGGTGTATTCGGCCGATCTGTTCGACCGCGACACCGTCGCCGGATTCCTCCCCGTGCTGCGCGCCATCCTCGCCGAGGCCGTCGCATGAGGTTGGGCACCGCACCGACACCGGGGCGGCGGATGCGGTGTCGGTCAGACTGAACACCATGGACCGCCGCAGCCTGAACCCCGGAAACTGGAATGTGCGGGTGCGATCCACCGCGGCCGCGGTCCTCGCCGTCACGGTGTGCCTGCTCCTCGCCGGCGGGGCACTCCTGTTCGTGCTGTACCGCAATCTCGAACACTCCGCCCGAGCCGCCGCAGACTCACGGTCCCACCAGATCACCGAGCAATTGCGCACTCAGCCGCCGCAGGAACTCGACGCATCGCTACTCGCCACCGACGGCCAGATCGGGGCCGTCCAAATCCTCGACAGCGCCGGAAACGTGCTCGCCACCTCGGCCGGGATTCCGTCGTCACCGGTCCTCGCCGCCCCGCTGCCACCCGGCGAGTCCGCCTACCTCGGAAACCTCCACTTCGGGCACGAACGCGACTACTGGGTGGCCGCCCACGGCACCATGTCCCTCAACGGGCCGGTCACCGTGGTCACCGGTGCCGACCGCGAACCGGTTGAAGGTGTCCTGGCCACTGTCGCGGCGCTGCTCGCGATCGGTGCGCCGGTCGTCCTCGGCTTCGTCGCCGTCGCCACGTACCGGCTCATCGGCGCGGCCCTGCGCCCGGTGGAGAGGATCCGCGCCCGTGTGGCGGCGATATCGACCGATCAACTCGACGAGCGGGTTCCCGTGCCGGCGGCCCGGGACGAAATTGCCGATCTCGCGGTCACCATGAACAGCATGCTCGCCCGGCTCGAGGCCGGGCATCTGGCCCAGCGGCGTTTCGTCAGCGACGCCTCGCACGAACTGCGCAGCCCGCTGGCGACCATCACCGCCGCACTCGAACTCGCACAATCCCGTCCCGAATTGATCGACATGGCCCTGGTCGACGAGTCGTTGCTTCCCGAAGCCCGACGAATGCATGCGTTGGTCGAAGATCTTCTCCTGCTCGCGCGTGCCGACGAAGACTCACTGACCCACCTGCGCGTCGACGTCGATATCGACGATCTGATCCTCGCCGAACGCGCCCGCCTCCGGGGCCTTCCCGGCATAGCGGTCTCAGCCACCGTCGACCCTGTCCGGGTGGCCGGGGATCCGCAGCAGTTGGCCCGGCTGGTCCGCAATCTCGTCGACAACGCCGTCCGCCACGCACACACCCGAATCACCCTTGCCTGCCGCAGGTGCGAGGGGAACGCCGTCATCGACGTGACCGACGACGGGCCGGGCATCGCTCCGGCGGACCGGGCCCGGATCTTCGAGCGATTCGTCCGCCTCGACACTCCCCGAACCCGCGAATTCGGTGGTTCCGGACTCGGTCTCGCCATCGCCGCCGAGATCGTTGCCGCACATCACGGGTCGATCGATATCCGCGATCATGAAGATGAGGGTGCGCACTTCGTGGTCACGCTCCCGATCGGCGACGACCCCTATGTCTCCGACGGCATCGAATAGCCCACGCCGCGGACGGTGTCGATGCTCGTCGTGCCGAACGGGGCGTCGATTTTGCGTCGAAGGTAGCCGATGTAGACCTCCACGATGTTGTCGTCGCCCTCGTAATTGACATCCCAAACAGATTGCAGAATATCGTGTTTGGTGACGACCGCACCGGCGTGGCGCATCAGGTATTCGAGCACGCTGTACTCGCGGGGCGTGAGCTGGAGGCGGGTGCCTCCGCGGGTGACCCGCCGCATGGCCGGGTCCAACTCGAGCCCCGCAGCACTGAGAACCGGGGGCCGCGGCGGAGCCCCACGTCGCACCAGCGCCCGCAACCGGGCCACCAGCACCACGAACGAGAACGGTTTGACCAGATAGTCGTCGGCACCGAGGTCGAACGCATCGGCGAGGTCGTATTCGCCGTCCTTGGCCGAGAGCATCAGCACCGGCGTCCACACCTGCTGCTGCCGCATCTCCCGGACCACGTCGTACCCGTGTTTGCCGGGCAACATGATGTCGAGAACCACCACATCGAAGCCGCCACTAACCGCGGCCGCCAACCCGGCCACACCATCGTGCTCGACCTGCACGGTGCATCCGTCAGCCGTCAAGCCGCGCCGCACCGTCTCAGCCAGGCGCGTTTCGTCCTCGACCAACAACACCCGCACCGTCGCCTCCTCCAACAACATTCCGTAATCAGTGGACCCCAACGGTACGACCGGCAGCGCGGTTACCGCCCTACCGGACCCGGACCGGTCGAAGGTGCTGCACCTGCAAATTTCCGGACCAGCACCGGAAGGATGGACGCTCTCGTGCGAAGGTCGGAGTGTCGGAGGCCTCCAAGATTGCCGGTGTTGCGGTGGGCGCCTCGGAGTCGCAAGGGAGCCTGGTGCGCCTTGGTGATCGACAGTTCACCGACGGCGTAAATACGGAGGACTCCCGTACCGTGCGCACTTCAATCGACCCTGGGGCACCACCATCACCTGGTCTTCCAGCGCCGTCGCACCGGTCTGCTCATGTCCGCACCCGGGCTACATCGACCCCCGTGTCCTGGGCGAAGTCGTCCCGGGCTGTGTCCGGTGCCATCCCGACAGTCGCCAAACCCAGCAGTACCCCCGCCAGCGCAAGCACCAGCGGCGCGGTTGCCGGGGTACCACCGACAGCGCCGGTCGATGCCAGCCACAGATGTTCCCAGCCAGGCAGCTCCGCCCATGCGTACTTGTGGTTGAGGACCCCGGTGTCGAGGTTCGCGCTCACGTGCTCATACACCCCGAACAGAGCCGCCGGAGCGGCGCACAGAGCGATGATCCGGGCCTGCACGATGGCGATCCGTGAACGGTTGAACACGACGATCAACGCCGAGCAGACAAGCACACCCAGCACAATCCACGGCACGATCTGCTCGGAACTCTTCCAGTGCCGCAACGATGCCAGCTCAACCGCGACGAATGCGGATGAAAGCACAGACAGCGCGAGCAGTGCCGCCTGAAACCGCGCGACAAGCCGTGCTGGACGTGCGCCTCCGCGGTCCGGGGCAACCACCTCATCGTCCATGCCCGCTCATCTCCTACTGTGGGGCCAGAACACTCAAAATCGCGTCCAGCGTCTGTTGATCGATTCCGTATTTGCCCAATTCCGTCGCCAGGGTGTCGGACATCGTGTCGGGACTATAGGGGCCGTACTCCGTGACCTCCTTCGCCCACTTACCCGCGTTGCTGACGCCAGCTGCCTCGAACGCCGCCTGAATCTGACTCTGGCTCGCCGTGTTCGGGTCGACCTGAGCCACTCCCGCGGCACCGCCGCCTGGGGTCATGGTGGAAGACGCAACCACCGACGTCGTCGGACTCGGCGACGACCCGGTGCCACTGTCGTTGGAGCTGCATCCTGCAAGCAGGCCGGCAGAAAGCAGAAGCGGAATGCCGAACTGGACGATCTTTTTCGCCATAGTGGTCAACCTACTTTCGGTGTCTCGGCAGCGCCCTGGCTGTCGGCTGAGAACAAGCTGGCAGAGCACGCCACGGGCCGCGACCGTCTCGCGAGGGAAATGCTCCCCGATACCCGACCGACATGACCGCCATGGTTCGCGCTGGCCGCTGAAGAAATGCTGAAAGCAGTGCCTGACGTCGACTTGCGCCACCGACCGGCGGACCCCGCCGCCGACACCACCGTGCCGTAGCTCGGTAAGCGGTCAGCCGCGACGGTAATCGTCTGCCAGCACTGACACTGACAACGTCGGGATCGACACCTAATCCGCCGAGACCGTGCACGGATTACAGATCAACATATTGACCAATCTCAGGTGGTCATCGCGTTGGGCAGTGGACTTTGGGGCTCGCGCAGAATTCACTGGTAACTGATGGATTCGATGAGCTGCGCACGCAATCCGCGAGTTGCCAGCGGATTCCGAGACTCGTCGGCCGAGAGGCAACCGACCTCAGCGCACCGTTCAACGCACCAGCCGGCGATCTTCACCGGACGGGTCAAATGGCGATCCGCCAGCTCAGACCGATGCCGGGTGAATGCCCCTTTCCGGGACGATGCCGGTCAATGTTCGGCATTCGGGACGCCTGCCAAGGGAGAACCGGCAGTCCGGAGGCCGCCTCGGTAAGCACCCGCATGAGCAGACGGGTCTTGCGGTTGACGGTGGCGTCGGCCTATTCGCTCGGCTGTCGACACGATGATCCCTTCGGGTCCGCGCACGTAGGCCATCCACCAGATGTCCTCGTACTGACCGATCCCGCCGACCAGGCCGTTGCCGTCCGCGGCGACTCGGTGGAGGCCGCCTGGAGGTCGTCCACCTCGAGCGCCACGTTGCGCATTCCTAGTTCGGTGGACATAGCCTTCAGGCGATCCGGGCTGGTGCTCGTCGTGGACGAAGTTCGACAGCTCCACACTGGCGCCGCCGTCCGGTGGCCGCAGCATGGCGATCTCGCTGCGGGAGTAGCGGATGCCGTGTCGGATCGCTGACAACCGGCGTAGCGAAAAGTTCTCGGAAGAAAAACGGGAGGTGGTGTCGGATCGGGGCGGTGGTGTTCGTAGTAGGGGTGAGGCCGCCCACAAGGGGGCGGCGCCAAGGTGAGGAACCGCGATCAACGCCCGCGAGGCGGTCACCCACGTCCACCACGAGGAGTGGGCCCGGGTGGCCGCCGCCCTGACCAGGCGATTCGGTAACCTCGACATCGCCGAGGAGGCAGCAGCCGAGGCGTTCACGACCGCCGTCGAGCGGTGGCCGCCCGACGGCGTACCGCCCAACCCCGGCGCCTGGCTGACCACCACCGCCAACCACAAGGCCATCGACCGGATCCGGCGCGAGAACAAGCGCGACGACAAGCACAAGGAGGCTCAGATGGTGTACGACGATGACCCGAGTCTCCCGGCGCCATCGACGACGACTGGCTCCGGCTGATCTTCACCTGCTGTCACCCGGCGCTGGCGATGGAGGCCCCGATCGCGTCACCACTTATCCCGACCAGACAGAGGACGCCGCCGCCCGCGGCGGCACACCTCGCGCCGGCAACCGGCCGTCGGGACTGCCGCGTTCGTGTGTGCTGATCGCGATCCTGTCCCCGGTCGGATTGGTGCTGGGCATCATCGGGTTGATCCTCGGTGTCCTCGGTCTGCGGGCGGCCCGCGGGTGGGGGATCACCGGCAAGGGCGTGGCGATCGCCGGGCTGGTGCTGAGCGGGTTGGCGATCGTCATCTCGATCGCATTCGCCGCCGGCGTGGTCACCGTCCTGAACAACGACTCGGCGGTCGAGAGGATCGAGCAGCAGGTGGACAAGATGCGCGACAAACTCCCCAGCACTGTCGAGGTGCCGCAACCCTGACATCCCGGTACGGATGCCCCAGGGTGTCCTGCACCGGTTGACCCGGATGAGCGACGGTGCCGCACCGGTTTCGCGTTCGGTCGCGAATCGACGAAGGTTCGCGGTACGCATGCCCCGGTGCCTCCGCAGCTCAGGTGCTGTTGCCTGCAGCGAAGCAGGCTTCTCAATGTGAGTTGGGGGCCGGGCCGGTGGTGTGATCGCGCTGCGATCGGGCGTTTTGTGATCGACGATCGCGTCCTGCCAGTGCAGCTCGGAGCAGTCGCAGCGGCGGTGTGGTGCAGGGATCGGGTATCCCGAACCGGTCGGCGATCTGCGTCCAGGACGCACCCCGTATCAGGGCGGCCGCCGCCGCTCGGGCGAGGAGTTCCTCGCCCCACTCGCCCGGCGTCGGGAGGGCGCCGCGGGCGTTGTCGTGGTGCAGCTGGTGCGGCGGGTCCCGTCGGTGGTGGGGGACTGGCTGATCCCTCGGGTGACTGTAGCGAACCGCCGGCCGGGCAGGAAGGTGTATCGCCTTCCATACGAACAACCCGGGTGCGGCGCACAGCCGCGGAAGTGGTTGGGGGCTGTGGGACATGGTTCGGCGCTCCGGGGGATCACCCCGGAGCGCCGATACTCGTGGTGGATACGTCCTGGTCAGCCGACACCCAGATCGATCCCGAGCGCGACGCTCAGGAACTTGAGGAACGCGTCGAAAGCCAGACTGAAGTCGATTCCTGCCGAGCCCATAGCGGGTCACCTTTCCGTCGAATTTGTGTTTCTTTTCCATCCCCGCCTATTGGGTTTATCCGTCGGGGAACCCCGAATGTTTCACATTTTCTGGGATTCCTCGAGGAATTATTTGAACAGTCGACCAAATGATTGAATGTTCGGATCGGTGACAGGGTTATCTGTTTGAGTCGGTGCATTTCAGGGAAATTCGCAGAGGCCCCATGAAACACGTGGGTCCGTAGTCGGGGATTCTCGAATGAGGTGAATGAGCCATGACGAGGAAGATGGCAGTGCGTGCGGCTGTGGCGTCGGCGGTGATCGCCCCGGCGATGCTCTTCGTGGCCGGTGGTACCGCAACGGCGGTGCCGGCGTTGACTGCCGGTGCGGCCGGTGAGGTCACGGTCACGGTCCCGGCGGGGGAGAGTTGGACCTGCTTCGGATTCGATTCGGCGTTCAATTTCAAGACCGGTGCGTTCGGTCCCGGGATGGCCGGCAGGCTCAGCGGTTTCGCGAAGGGTAACGCCACCGTCTTCTGCTTCGGCGGTACGGCACCGTTCTTCTTCACCGGGAGCGTGAGCGTGTCGTGAGCGTGCCCCAGCGGCCCGGTCTTCGTTGGCGAGCGAGCAGACTCGTTCGCCAACGACAATCGAAAATGTCAACAGCTCAGCAACATTCGGTTCCCGAGCGGCGCTGACCCACGCGTCCCCCCGCCCGCGAAGTCTACGGCGGGGGTGCGGTCCGGTGTGGTTCTCGCCGGAGCGCGAACTGGTAAAAGTACTCCAGGGCGGCGGGGTCGGTGACGGCCGGGAGCAGCAACTGCCAGGCCTGGGTCATCCGGTGTGGGAGGTCGGCGACCGCGTCGGGGTTCCTGGCGAGCACGCGGGAGCCGAATGCGGTGGTGACGACGGCCGCGGTGAGGGTGCGGGTGTCGGTGCCGGGCCGCAGGTGGCCTTCGGTGGCGGCGCGGGCCGCCAGGTCCCGGTAGCGGGCGGTCCAGGTAGCGAACAGGGC